>CAZCEX010000594.1:0-2960 GCA_964497785.1 uncultured Thermoanaerobaculia bacterium
CCTTTTCGCAGCCAACCAGATTCCGCGCAAACCGTGGCGTTCGATGGCTTCGGCGGCGTAGACCGAGCAGGTGGGCTCGAAACGGCACATCGGTGGCATCCATGGGGAGATGAACCTTTTGTAGGCGCGTGCCGGCCAGGCCACGAGGCGCCAGAAGCGCGGCCGGGTATTGCCTGCCGATTCACACACCTCGGTCAACTCCCCGGCCGCTATACCAACCCGACCACAGTCGCGTCGCGATCCGACAGCACGCCGCCATCCGACCGCTCCCGTACTGTGCCGTCTCGCTTCCAGGACCTTTCACAGCGCGGTTCTTCGCGAAGATCGAGAATTTTGACCCCATCTGCCTCGCTCTCGCAAAGCTCGAATCGGCTCATCCCGACGAGGTCACACATATCGGGCAAAAAAGGTTCGAGAAGAGCTTTTCGGTCCTTACCCACGGCAACGACTGCACCAGCATCGAGAGGGTTCGAAATGCCGAGGTCCTCCTTGGCCTTTTCGAACTCCCGCAGCACGTCGGCCCTGACCTCGAAAACGGCTCTCCATCCGGACGCCGGCTCGAAATCGACGGCTTGGGGCAGGTCTTCGAAGTGCACGCACCGCGCGGACTCGATGTCCTCGGACCACAAAGCCAACCACGCTTCGTCCGCCGTGTGCACCAGGATCGGAGCGATCATGCGGATCAGGTTGTGCGCGATATCGAAAAGAACCGTCTGGGTCCTTTTCCGGCGGCGCGAGTCCGCCGCGTCGCAGTAGAGCCGGTCTTTGACGGCCGCCAGATAGACTGCGCTCATCGCGTCGTTGCAGAAGTTGAAGAGGAGCTCTCGAACCCTCTTGAATCTGTAGGTGAGGTAGGACTGTCGAACGTCCGCCACGACCTTGGTCAGCTGCCCCATCGCCCAGGCATCGAGGGTCGCCATGTCCTCGGGGCCGAGCTCGACCCGGTCGGCGCCGGGGTCAAAATCGGCCAGATTGCCGAGCAGGAACCGGATTGTATTTCGGACCTTGCGATACTCCTCCGCCGCAAGCTTGAAGAACTCCCAGTCGACCTTGGCGTCGTTGATGTAGTTCAAGGACGCGGTCCACCACCGTGCAACGTCGGCGCCGTGCTGCTTGAGGAGGTCTTCGACCTCGATGGTATTGCCGAGGCTCTTCGACATCTTCTCGCCGGAGGCCGTGACGATGAAGCCGTGCGTGAGCACCGTCTTAAAGGGTGACACGCCGGTCATGCCGAGGCCGGGCAACAACGACAGCTGAAACCACCCGCGGTGCTGGTCGGAGCCCTCCAGATACAGATCCGCCGGGTAGCCGATGCCACGCTCGCGGAGCACGCCGTTCCACGAAGATCCGGATTCGAACCAGACGTCGAAGATGTCGGTCCCCTTCTCGAGCTGAGCGAGACCTGCCTGGCCGGCATCACGAAGCCACTGCGGCGCAGCCGGGTCGTCGGCGACGACGTAGTCGGCGAGAAGCACATCCGCCGTTTCGGAGAACCAGATATTGGACCCGTGCTTTCTCACTGCCGCAGCGACGGCCAGAACCGATTCTTCGGTCAGCACGACCTCGCCCTCAGGGGTCAGAAAGGCAGGAATCGGCAATCCCCACGCCCGCTGGCGAGAGATGCACCAGTCCGGTCGGGACTCGATCATGCCCTGGAATCGGTTGCGACCCCAGTCCGGCACGAAGTTGATCTCAGAGTTCGATGCCGTCATCGCACGTTGGCGGAGACTTTTGTCATCTGCGCCGAATCCACGGTCGACGGCGACGAAAAACTGCTCAGTTGCCCTGAAAATCGTCGGCGTCTTGCCGCGCCAGTCGTGCGGATAACTATGGGTGAATCGTTCGGCCCGGAAAAGGTGGCCCGAGTCGCGAAGTCTTTCGACGACCAGCGGGTTTGCCTGCCATACGTCCTTGCCCTGCAACCAGTCCGGCGCCGTCTCGTCGAACGTGCCGTCTCCGAGCACCGGGCAGTAGACCTCTAGACCCTCTTTCAGGCCTGTCTGGTAGTCCTCGGCGCCATGTCCGGGGGCGGTGTGAACGAGGCCGGTGCCGTCCTCGAGCGTCACGTAGTCCGCCTTGACGACCGGCGACCGGCGATCGATAAAGGGGTGTTTGTAGGTCACCCCACAAGCTACGAGATCTGTGCCGCGACACTGCCCCAGAAACTCGGCGCCTGCGCCCAGAACGTCCTCGTGCAGATTGACGGCCACGACCGCCAATCGCGAGACGGCGCCGTGCTCGAACCTGTAGAGCCCATACTCTGCGTTTTCAGAAACGGCCACGGCGAGGTTGGCCGGCAGAGTCCACGGCGTCGTCGTCCAGATCATGAGGTGGCAGGGTTCACCAACCGGCGCCGACAGCGATTCGGGAAGGCCGCCGTCGACCTCGAACATGACGAATACCGAGGTGTCTTTGCGGTCGTAGTACTCGAGCTCGGCCTCGGCCAACGCAGTCTGATTCTCGATCGACCAGTGAACCGGTTTGAGATCGCGGTAGACAAGATCTTCGCCCACCATGGAGGCAAAGACCTCCATCACCGCGCCTTCATAGGCGGGATCCATCGTGAAATACGGGTGTTCGTAGTCAGCGAGGGTGCCCAGGCGTTGCATCTGCTCGGCCTGCAGTTTCATGAACCGTGCGGCGTAGGAGGCACACCGGCTTCGGATCTCCATGGTGCCGAGGTCGGCGGCCGAGTCACCGAGCTCCTTCATGACCTTGTGCTCGATCGGCAGACCGTGACAATCCCATCCAGGGACGAAATCGACTTCGTGCCCGGTCATCAGATGCGACCGGACCACCAGATCCTTGAGGATCTTGTTGAGCAGGTGTCCGAGGTGGATCGAACCATTCGCGTACGGCGGTCCGTCGTGGAAGACGAAAGGTCCGGCCGGGTGTTCCGCCGACTGCAGTTTCCCGTAGACGTCGAGACCCTTCCACCTCTCCTGAAACAAAGGTTCTTT
>CAZCEX010000595.1:0-2936 GCA_964497785.1 uncultured Thermoanaerobaculia bacterium
ATCATGATGAAGAGGGAACCACCATAGAGAAAGTAGCCCAACTCGTCCCCGCGGCTAACATGTACGGGTTCCGTCACCTGATGGAAAGGCTCCTTGAACACGATGGAACTGATTGTGTTCAACCCCACAGCGACCATCGCGACATGCCCGTATCGCCCGGTGTCGACGATGAAATAGCCGCGCTTGAAGCGGCCGAACTGATCGAAGTCGGTGCCGTGATAACCCACGTTGCCGTCATGGGAGACCCAGGTGGGAAAGTCGTCGTAGCCGAAGTAAGCACCGTCGAGAATCCGGCTCTCGACCATCTGTCCGCTGACGGGGGAATGGAAGTGGTGATAGGTGTTGGGCATCAGAACGCAGGAGAGAGCGGTGCCGCCCACGAATTTTTCGGCATAACCGGATCCGCCGAGCATCTCCTGGATGTTCAGCGCTTCGCCGCCCTTGGTGGAGATGGGGGTCTGCAGGTCGACAATCTTCTGGGGTATGGAATTCATGATCGCGTCGGTGGGGGCGGTGATGACGTAGTCGCGGTCGGGCATCGTCTGGGGGCGGGATAACGCTTGGTCCTTGAAGGACCGCGAGAAGAAGGCGTTGAAGGATGTGAAACCGCCATCGGGGGCTTCGGGATCGGGGAGCTTGTAGTCTTCTTTCTCCATCCGGGGATCGGCCAGCCACATGGCGACCTTGGCGGTGGAGGCGGGGCTGTCGAGAAACACTCCGCGCTGCCGGGAGAAGGCCTGCAGGATCTCGCGGCCGGGCGAGGTTTGCACCACCTTTACGGCGGGCTCGTTCTGATAGTAGAAGAACGCCATTTTCTGGATGAACTGGAGACCGGTGTCACTGCTGCCCATGGCGGTAGGAAGAAAGGTGCACCATTCGCAGAGGAAATCGGCGAGATCCTGGACACCTTTGCCTGCCCAGGGGTTGCCGTCGGAATACTCCGGCGGCAGGGCTTGGATGTCGGCAAATGCTTCATCCACCAGAGATGCGAACTCGGCATTGTTGGCATAGGTCTCCAGAAGTGATTGCACGGAGGCGCGGCAAGGGGCGCAGCTCTCTGCTCCGGAATCACCAGCCGCAGCCGGGTTGACGAGCCCCACAACCAACAGGCCCATCAGAACAGTTCGTGCGGCAAAAGATGCGTTCATAGCTGGCCTCCTGCTGAGAGAATCACACGGGTACATTTCGAGAATAGGCCGTCCGGGGCGGGAGGGCAAGTGCGTCCGTGAAGATTTTCCGACTTCGGCAGGTCCAGGCGCTTCTACGCTTCGGGAGAAAGAACAATTCCAACCCACCCGAAACCCGCGTTCGTCCTGCAAGGCCCAGGCATACCAAGACTCCGCTCTGGTGTTTTGCTTCATGATTCAGGCTATGATTCTCTGAGCGGAATGCTGTTCCTGCTCGCCCAATAAGTGCTAGGATCAAAAGTCACAGGAGATGCAAAATGGCTGCAAAAAAGGACAATCACGGCGTGGATAGGAGCCTACGATGAAGAAAACAACACAGATTGTATGCGCGGGATTCATACTCTTCCTGTCCTTTACGAATATGGCGCAGGCAAGCAGTCGAAATAAACTGGTTTTCATCAGCGACCTCCACATGAATATCGATGCGCCCTTTGCATGGCTGCAGACAAATGCTCCGGCCCTGGCCTCCTTCATCAACACGGTCAACGCGCGCGAAGACGTTTCAGAGCTCGTGATTCTCGGGGATTTGCTCGACGACTGGGTCGAGCCGGTGGGAAACACACCCCACACCTTCGAGGACGTCTTGAATGCGCAGAACAATGCCGGCGTGGTGGCCGCGCTGCAAGCCGTCTGCCGGAACCCGGACATCACCGTGACCTATGTCGCCGGCAACCACGATATGCTTTCGTTTGAATCGCAGAACAGGGCGATCATCGCCAATGCCTTTCCCGGGTTGAACATCGTCTCCGATTCGCCCGGCCTGGGCACCTACTCCAAGAACAGCGTCATCTGGGCAGAGCATGGACATCGCTACTGCATGTTCAACGCCCCTGACATCTGGAGCCGAACAAACGGCCACCTTCCGATGGGATATTTCATATCCCGCATTGCCGCATCCAAATCGGCAGAGGATGGCCAGATTTACACGACCATGGACGTGCTCGATATGATGATCAAGGATCCCGATTCCTTCGATGGAAAGTTGAGCGGGCACGACGGCGTATTCAGCGACGAGTTCATCGCCCTGCTATTCGACGCAGTTGCCCTCACCTGGGGCGGTTTCTGGCCCTGGGACGAATACAGCATGAACGGCCTCGATGCGTTCACCGAAGACCCCAGCGTCGCGACCGTCGGAGAGACCTACGACGCCATCTACAGCAGCTGGCCGACCCGCATGGATGTCGTCAGCCAGTACAACGCCATCTGGAATGACATCGGACACCTCTCCAGCGCGGCCAATCTCCTGTTCGAAATGCCGGAGCGGATTCGTGATCAATATCCCTTCACCCCGCGCATTGTTCTCTTTGGGCATACCCACAAAGCCGCCTTCTACTATCATTCGGACAGCGTCAATTCGATCTACGCCAATACCGGCACCTGGATTGACGGCCACGCACAGACCTGGGTAGAAATCGAGATCACACCGGACGGTGACGAGGACAAATACACCGTCTCTTTGTGGTACAACGGCGAATCAACACCTCGACAGCAAGGAACGCTCTCTGCCCCGGCCGCCACTCGCCGACACGTGCCTTTTCCACAGTTCCTCGTGGAATGAGGGAAAGGAGAAAGAAGTTCCACCCTTCACAACCTTGGTTCGTTTGACCTTATGGGGTTTGAAGCTGACGGTTGTTTCGCAGTTGTAGCTTGAGCGGATCGCATGGTCGATGGTCTTCAAGAGCTCACGAAACTCCTCAGGAACGAATAGGCGCAGCTTCCTCGGCATCGCTTGCTCCGTTTTCCGCGTGG
>CAZCEX010000596.1:0-2927 GCA_964497785.1 uncultured Thermoanaerobaculia bacterium
CGCCGATGCCGTCCTCCTCGAGATTGGCGCGGACCACCATCGCCATCGCGTTCCAGCGAATGATGCTCTTGATCCGGCGCTCGATGTCTCGACTTCCGGGGTATGGAGGCTCGTCTTCGACCGGGATCGTATTGATATGCGGCGTGTTGGCGGTGAACGGGATCTTGACACCGCTTTTCTGGGCATACACCTGGAGGTGACCGAGCAATTGACGAACCCGGTCCGGACCCTGGTGACGGAGAACCCACTCGAGCGACTCGATCCACTCCTGATTCTCAACTGCCTCTATGTCGGTCATTTCGGCAGAATTTTTGCTCATAACTCTATTCCTCTCATCGTGACGCTCATACGAAGAGAACATCAACAGGCCGGCTTCCCTTCCATGGGGCCGTAGGTTGTCCAGGCGTTCTCCCAGAGATGACCTTCTGGCGAGTGGTGATACACTCGGGCTCGTCGGCCGGAAACGGCCGACGAGGTGTTCATGACCAACGATACGGCCACTGTTCGACCCCACTTCGAGGGGATGCTGGATCTTGACGAGCCGCTGCCCGAGGCTCGCGAGGCTGATCGTGACGTGCCGCCGCCCCCACAGTGGAGCAGCGACGAACCGCTCTTCATCGACGTCGAGGGCAGGGTCCATATCCGAGGCGGCAAGTACTTTGTCAGCCGGGTAGTCGGACGGGTGGGCGGTGAGACGGGGGAGGCGATGATCGCCGCGCTCGTCGATCGTTTCCAGGAGCTCGAGGATCGGTTCAAAGTTCTTCAGTCCGAGGTGCGCGGGTCTCGCAACCTGGTCCGCAGTCTCAAGGCGGCGCGGTCCTACGCCCACTGGGTGGAGGACGCCAAGGCCATTGGCGACTTCGAAAACCTGCTCGACCGCGCCTACGCCATCATCGAGCGTCTCGAAAGCAAGATCGGGTCGAGCCGAAGCGTCAAGCACTCACTGGTCGAGCGTGCCGAGGAGCTTGCGGACTCCACGTCGTGGAAAGCAACCGGCGAGATCATGCACGAGCTCATGGACGAGTGGAAAACGGCAGGTTCTTCCGGCAGTGCCGAGGACGACGAGCTGTGGGAGCGGTTCAACGGTGCAAGGCGGCAGTTCTTCGAAAGGCGCAAAGAGCATCACGCCGAGCTCATGCGCACAAGAAGTGCGGGGCGCCGGGCGAAGGAGGCCTTGATCTCCCAAACGACCGAGCTCGCATCGTCGACCGACTGGGACAATACCTTCGACGCCATGCAGGATCTCATGGAAGAGTGGAAGAAAGCCGGCTCGGCTGGTCACCGTGAGGACGAGGCGCTCTGGCAGCAGTTCCGGGCAGCGCGTGACCCCTTCTTCGAGGCCCGAAAGGCTCACTTCGCGGCCCAGCGACGGGAACGTGCGCCGGTTCGACGCGACCGTGGTGGACCTCCGCGGGGAGGCCGTGACAGGGGTGGTCCCCCACGCGAACACCGCGATGCGGGCCCCCGCCAGCGCAGCAGCGGCCCCCTTCGTTCCTCCCTCGCCGACATTCTCGGGCCGATGAAGGACCTGTTTCAGGGTGATGGCAAGGAGAAAAAGTCGGGGAAGGGCTCTGGGGGGAAGAAGGGGCGTGGGTAGGCCCTGAGCGGAAGTCTGATGCCGGTGGTCCCCATCCCCGGCCTTCTGGGATGCCGTAGGACGGCCATCCCAGCGTCGCATGAGCAGCGTGGTCGCGCGTAGGAGATCGAAGCGGCTGCGACCACGCTGCTCATGCGAGCGGCGGCCTACCTCGAAGGCTGGAAATCACTGCCGCAACGAGCTTCCCGAGCATTGCCCGGCTGCAACATTGAGCAGATCGCTACCGGTTGCCGGGAGGGGGTACAAGCACAATGTTGAGCCCGGCACGTGCCGCAGGGGGCGCTTTCGCTGGTTCTCCGGGCCAGGCGGGTTGCCGTTTCAGAGGACGTAGAAGTGTCCTTCGCTAGGGCCTGCCGGGTCTCGAGGGCTCGCCATGTGCGAATCGAGCGGCGCGCTGCCGCTGGTCAGGCCTCCCGCCCGGATGCCAGATGCCGGATACAGGATGCCTGAACGACTGTCCTTGTGGGAGCAGGCGTCCCGCCTGCGGAGAGGAACCTCGACCGGCGCAGAACGTTGCCGCTGTGTGCACCTGCTCCTGTCGCCGACCCTGCATCTGGTTTCCGCCGCTGCCCCTGTACCTGTCGCTGATTTTGATAACTTTTCGTCAGGACTTGACCGACAGCGGCAGGTAGCAGGGACGGCGGCAGGTCACAGCAGCAGATGACAGGGGCAGGGGCAGGGGGTCTACGGCGATCCGCTCCGGCCATCGATCGACAGACTTCAACGTGCTCGGGCCGAGCTGGAGCTCGGCGTTCCCAGGGCAGCGCCCATCGATCAACTCGGATTGACTATCCTTGGTCAGGACTTGACAGAGCCCGAGCACGCCAAATGGGTCCGGAGCACGGGATTCCTCATGCCCAGCCCGGTTGGCCTTGCGCGACGTCTTCCGCTCATATTTCGAGACGTAGAGTAGGTCGAGGGTGTGCAGATCGACACGAACTCACATCTGTTTGTTCGTGGGCCGTTCGGTCTCGAAAGTGACTATTCCGATTCCCCGAGACAAGTCAGGTGTAGAGATGATTTCTATCCCCGCCCCGTGATGCGCGTAGCGCATCATACTCGGGGGGTGAACCGCTTTGGCCACCCCCAAAATTCGGGTTTTGAAGCCCATAGGGGGCCAAAGGGGTTCGCTTCCCGGGTCTAGCTACTCTTATTGATCTTATTTACCCTTGTTCTTGAGAATCTTGTCCCACTTCTTGCCGAGCTTGTGCAGGATCTTGTCGACCTGCTTGGTCCGCTTCTGGGGATTCTCCTTGACGGTCACCGTTCCGGTGCCGCGCCACACCATCTTCTTCTCCTCGGGCTCGTAGGCATCGATGATCAAGGTGCC
>CAZCEX010000597.1:0-2919 GCA_964497785.1 uncultured Thermoanaerobaculia bacterium
GGAGGGGAGAGGCATTCTTGTCCCGTTTTCTCAAGGGCTTGATTTCAACAACTCAATATGACAATCGCGAGGGGAGGAATGCGATGACCGGTCGTCTGCCCTGATCTGTATTTAAAATATCAGACAGGGTTTTTTTATTGTCTTTGACTGTTTAATGGGGGGGAATCATGAACAGAATCTGCAAAGCATCAATCCTTTCAGTACTGCTCGCAGCGGTGCTGCTGGGGGCTCCTGTCATCACACTCGGCGCCGTGATCGAGGTCAGCCAGCCTGTCCAGGTTACAAGCGACACGTACTACGAGCGCGGTCAGGCGATCGTGTACGACGGTGCCGATTACTGGCTGTTCTACGGCAGGTCGGCCTCAGTGACCGGCTGGTACCAGAACGGCACTCCAGATGTATACGACTACCAGATCTATTATAAGAAGGCATCGACAGTGGCGGGTCTCGTATCGGCAACGGCAACGGCCGTCCCCGGTGCGGTGAACTGTTACAACGGCGAGATAGGCGCGGCCGTCCACGGCGGCAATGTCTGGACATTCGCCAGCGTTCCTTCGACAAACTTCACCGGCCGCAGATCACTCTACGGCTGGTACTCGGTAGACGGAACGTCCTGGACTCAGGTCGCCGACCTGGCGGACAACATGTCTGACGGCGCTGCCCACCACGACGAGGTCTCCTTCGGAGGGAACCTCTTCATCATGGCGGATTATCCCGATGGCAACGCGGGCTGGCACACGAAGTACACGGCCGACCCGACAGCCGGGACGATCACGTGGAGCTCCTACGTACCGCTGGCCACTCCGACGAGCCTGATCAACGGTACTGGACATTTTTACGCAGAGGGCACAGAGCTCTACATCGCCATCCTGAGGACGAACCCGACGAAGGACAACAAGGTCCTGCAGTGGGTCACCTCACCGGAAGGATGGACCGAGATAGCGACCGCTGTATCGACAGGCTGGGATCCGACCCTCGTAAAGGTCGGTTCGACATACCTCTTCGCGCAGGCGCCGTACACGAGCGACGGCGGTGGCTGGCAGCACATCATCGGCTGGTCCTCGACAAGCCTTTCGACGGTGCTCAGCGGTACGCCGGTCAATATATCCTCGGGCAAGTACGGCACCAACACCTGGGTCGACATGTGGCCGATCGGCTTCACTGACGCAGGTGGTACCTCGTACCTCTTCTACACCTCGGAGAGGGACGTCCCCTCGCAGGAAGGCACTGGAAACATCTGGTACCTCGAGCTTGACTGGGACGTCTCCCGCGAGCATTTCACCTGGGCGCAGGAGGGCATCGACGCGGCTGTTGCCGCCGACGAGGTCCACATCGCGGCCGGGACATATGAGGAGAACGTCACAATCGGCGTTTCCCTCACACTGACCGGTGAGCAGTACGGGGTCGACGCGAGGGTCAGAAGTGGTGATGAGACCATCCTGACCTGCGCTGCCGGGCACCTCGTAACGGTAGCGGTGGTCGACGTGGTCCTCGACGGACTCACCCTGACCGGTACCGCTGCGGCGGCCCGGCTTGGCAACTGCGACAGCCACGGCTCGGGATTCGAGATGCGCAACTGCATAATGGACGGAACAGCGCAGCAGGGCTTATGGTTCAATGTCACATCGCCAGACATCGTACTCGAATACAATGTCATAGATGCGAGTTTGTGGACCAGTTACGTTGCGTTTTTCGATGGCGCTGATGTATACGACAATCTCTACATAGGCGAGAACGAGTTTGCTGGTGGTGGAATTTTCGCCGGTAACGATTCGTATAACTCGACAGGCTTCCAGCTCGTCGATAACCTTTTCGACGGCTGTGTTATGAACCTGTCTTATCAGTTCCAGAACGCCACAGTTTCGGGAAATATCTTCAGGAACAATGGCTATACGAACCTGCAGGCGGGCTTCAAGAACAGCACAATCTCGTACAATCAGTTCGAGGCTACAGGACCATCTCCCCACGGCGGGTACCCGTCCTGTAGCATGATGCTTTACGGGACCGTCTACGGCCCTAATCCTGCCGAGAATGTTGTCATAGAAGGCAATACCTTCGATTTCAACGGATTCGCGCTACCGGCGGACGCTGCGAATGGCCTGCGGATCCTCGCTGGGATTGACGCTTCGACGATCACGATTCGTGACAACTCGTTCAATGACGGCGCCGCGCAGGCAACTGCCTTTGCCGTGCTGAACCAGGGAACCGGCGACGCCGACGCGTCGGGCAACTGGTGGGGATCTAACGATCCCGCTACCGTGAACGCGCTGGCTAACGGCGGAACGCTTGTCGATTACACGCCGTGGCTTGATATCGGTACGGACAACCGTCCCGGGATCGGCTTCGAGGGCGACTTCTCCGCACTGCACGTAGACGATGACAGCCCGCAGACGGGCCTGGTCGGGATCGTGCAGGAGGGGATCGACCTCGTCGACGGCAGTACCGTCTACGTTCATGACGGTACCTACGTCGAGCAGCTCGAGATCGACGAGGATATAGTTGTTCAGGGTGACGGACCGGGGACCGAGATCCTCTGTCCGGACAACCTACCGCTCTTCTTTGTGACGAGCGCAAACAACTACCCGGTCGTCTATATCCACGATACGCCCAACGCCGAGATCCATGACCTGACGGTCAACGGAGCCGGAAAGGGTAACGCGAACACGAGATTCTACGGCGTGGCGTTCCGCAACGCCGGCGGAGGCGTCTACGACTGCTCCGTCCTGGATATTCGTGACACACCTTTCAGCGGGGCCCAGCAAGGAGTCGCGCTGTACTCGTACAACGACGATCTGATTGGCCGTTCGGTCGATGTTCATGACTGCGTCATCACCGGGTTCCAGAAGAACGCGATGGCGCTCAATGCCGCTACGACGACTCCGCTGGCAGTCGATGTCCGTGGGAACACGATCACCGGAG
>CAZCEX010000598.1:0-2910 GCA_964497785.1 uncultured Thermoanaerobaculia bacterium
CCGCCAATTCTATGCACTACACCCTCCTAGGACAACGGCGAACCAGCGTGACCGGCGCCCTTTTCAAGGAACTCCCAGATATATTGTGGTGATGATATCGTACCGAGAAATTCCTTTGTGATCGGCCACTGCGCGCAGGATGGCGTTGAGGGTACCAACGCGAAGGGTCTTGTGGTCTGGGACCACGATCCTGTGGCGCGAGGGTTCGTGAGTCTCCAGGACACGGTGGCTTCCGGCTTGGTGGACTTGTTTGTATTCCCAGTGCCGGCACAACACATTGACAAGGGCGGCCCCGCTCAGGTCCCGAGGGAGCTTCACCCCATTGGCAACAGCTCGTTGCGAACGAGATGAAGACGGATTGCGGTCGGGCGCTCGCTGTCGAAGCAAAACGCCTCGACAGCTTCTTGCACGTTACCGCGCAGATTCTCCCAGGTTTCCCCCTGGGTGAAGATACTCTCTGTCAGGCACTCGGCGACAAAACCGCCGTCCTCGTCCTGAATTACCTCGAAAACCAGCTCACTCATTGGTTTCAGCCTAGCAGAGGGTGGGTCCCGGTGCAACGGAGGATCGGCGCGCCAGGGCCGCCACGAATTTTGCATGCCAACAGGCACAGCCTCTTCACGATGCTCGAGGATTTCACGAAACTGATGAACAACGGCAGTTCCGCCAAACGCTGCTTCAAGGGTGTCGGCGCGCTTCGCCCGCGTATCTTCGGTAAGGAACCGGCAGCGGCCCTGAGCTGGCCATCACCTCCTGGAGAAGACTGCTGGCCGTGGTCGACGCCGAACCAGAAGAATGAGCGACGCGGACCACCCCAACCCTCGTCCCTTCCCGGAGGACATCCGTCGATTCATCGGCCAGGGGGAATGGACCTTCGCCAAGACCATGTCCGAGTGGCCCCACGAGTACATCGTCCGCCAACGCGGCGACGAAGCTCGTTCGGCATCAGGACCATCGTTACGACATCCGGGGGCTGATCCGGGACGGGTGGTTCGAGCTGAAGCGGTACCAGGTTTGCGGAAGTTGCGCATCTTAGAGGTTCGATACCTTGGGCCGTGAGCGTTTCCGATCACCATCGACAAGAGGCACGAAAAATGGGGCTACGTCAGGCTGATTCCTCAGGCGCGCAGGAAAGATCTACCTGTAGAATTGCCCTGCGGCCCCACGCTGGCGTCCGCAAAACGAAGAAAGAGCAGCAGCATGGACAGCAAAGAAACGACGCACAAGTGGCAGTTCAGAGCGCGCTTCCGTAAGAACGCCTTCGGATGGAGGTCGCAGCCTGCGATCGGGCGAATCAGGGAAGCCGTCTCCGAGATCAAGAAGGTGGCCCGCAAGGACAAGGTGCTCGCCGCCGAGGGCGCCGTTGCCTTCCTGGAGCGGCTCTCACCAGCGCTGGAGCGCGTCGACAGCTCTTCGGGCGCCATCGGCAGCGCGGTCAACAAAGCCATCGCCGACCTCGTTGCAATCATCGCCTCTGCCAAGGCCGAACCGGCCACCCGCGAGAAATGGATGGAGCGTCTCTTCCAGGCCCACGCAGATGACGGCATGCCGTACATCGAACTGCTCACGGATTATTGGGGCGAGCTGTGCGTCTCACCCAAGCTGGCTTCACACTGGGCGGATCAACTGCTCGACATCACCCGAAAGGCCCTCAGTCCCGACAAGGACCTGCGTGGTTTCTTCCACGGAACGACTGCATGTCTCAGCGCACTCTACACGGCAGGCCGCTACACCGAGCTTCTCGACGTGCTCGAGGCGGCACGCCTCTGGGAATACAAGCGATGGGCCGTGAAGGCCCTCGTCGCGCTGGGGAAAAAGGCCGAGGCCATTCGTTATGCGGAAGAATCCCGCGACGCGTGGGCCAGCAACCTCGACATCGACCAGCTGTGCGAGGGGATTCTGCTTTCTTCCGGCCTCGTCGACGAAGCCTATAGCCGGTACGGACTCACTGCAAATCGCGCACGCACCTACCTTGCCTGGTTTCGCCGAGTGGCGAAGAAGTACCCCCACAAGACGGCACCCGAGATCCTCTCCGACCTCGTCGAAGTGACCCCCGGCGAGGAGGGTAAGTGGTTCGCTGCAGCCAAGTCCGCAGCACTCTACGACCAGGCCATCGCGCTGGCCAACCAAACTCCATGCTCACCGCAGACCCTGACCCGGGCCGCCCGTGATTTTGCCACCCGCAACCCCGGGTTTGCGCTCGAGGCTGGCATGACGGCGCTGCGCTGGCTGATCGACGGCTACGGCTACGACATCACGAGCCGCGACGTGCATGAGGCCCACAGCTTGACCATGATCGCAGCCGACAACGCCGGGCGATCACAAGAGACCGCCACGCGCATTCACCGCCTCGTCGCGGAAAGGGAATCGAGCCCTACCCTGGCGGCGATAGTGCTCAGGTCGAAGCTGGGGTTGTCGTGAGCACAGGACGCACAACCGAGGCAGGCCCATACCCGGCGCTGGACCGGACAACGGAATCGAACGCTACGACCCGATAATGGGCCGACCCATCAGCCCATCGAGGACCTCGAGGAAACGTCTCTTCCGCGCGTGTTGGCGGCGTAGGTGCATGGTGTAGTCGGTCCACTCCTTTTCCCGACCCCGGTGCTCCTGCAGCTTTCGTACCTTTCTCAGGTAGGCCCCGGCAGCTCGGTAGTTGTTGACGCCGGTTCTGGCGATGAGCCCCTCCGCCAATCGCTTCCATATCTTGAGTGCCACATCGGGGTAAGATCCCTTCACCGCAGATGCGACCTCCTCGTGTCTACCGCGACCCCAGCCCACACCGATAGAGCCTTTCTCGGTGGTTCCGTACCAACGCAACACATCGTCGGCACGCTTTTCATGAATGGCAATCTCCAGCAGGGTCCCTACGTCGGGGAAATCTCGCCCACAACGCGAAACCGGGCCCTT
>CAZCEX010000599.1:0-2892 GCA_964497785.1 uncultured Thermoanaerobaculia bacterium
CCTTGCCTCCTTTCGCACGACCAGGCTGGAAACCGTGTAGCGAAGCCGTGGACCGCACCACCGGCGATCAGAACATCACCACTACGTTCTTCGTTGCCAGCAGGCCGGGCCACTGCAGCCGCCTGGTCGTTGCGCGATCAGAGACTCAACTCGTTCATGATTTGCAGTCTCGTTATTAGGAACCGATCGAGAGTAGTCGCTATTCCCCTCGGAACGGAGATCCACACCGAGGGGCCGACACCCCTCGCGGCTGATGCCAGCTTCTGCGAGCGAACTATCTCTCCCGGTGCAGCATGTGCAGCTAAACGTGCCAGGCGTGCGCCAGGATAAGCCTGGGGAAAGGGGACGAGATGACGTGAGTCTGTAGAAGACAGCGGAGTTTCTGAAACTTTCCGGTCGGACCTTGCGGGTAAGAGTCCCGTTCGGCCAAGGGTGGCCGCCAGCCGGAAGCGTAGCGGTGCCAGGCTTTAGGAAGTTGGGAAGCTGTAGTAGGCTGTCCGGAAAAGGTGCCTGGCACCGCACTCCGAAACTGTATGGGAATCGGCGGAGGTGTTGACGGCGAGAACGGCAACGAAAATCCCGCTTCAGAAAATCGACGACCTATAGATGCGGAGATCGGTGCCGGCACCTTTCCCTTTCCCAATTCCGAAGCTCTGCCGAGGGCGGCGAGCTCGCACTGGGAGCGCCCCTTGCTAGTGGGTGGCTCCAACCGGCACTAGCCATCCAGCCCCAGGCTATCCGTTTTCGCCCTTCCAGGGGTCGCCGGGCAGCAGGGCTACCAAGGTTTCGAGGACCGTGTCCATCGCCACGTCGATGTCCCAGGCAAAGCCTGGCCGGAGGAGCGGCTGCACGTCGTCGCGGAAGTCAGGCCGCGCGCGTTTCCCGGCGAGGTTTTCTTCGAACTGCGCCCTGGTCACCGCCCGGCCTTCTTCGGCCATATAGCGCTTGAAGCAGGCGAGGAGTGCCGGCGGGTCGGCGCGGCCCGTGGTTACAGCGTGCCAAACGTCGAAGAGGTCACGCCCCTTTTTTCGCTGGTAGAGGGCTCTGAGCTTTGTGCAGAGCAGCTCGTCGAGCACATAGGTTGCGACGTCCGCGGACCCGCCGAACCAAGGGTTTTCAACCTCGAAAGGCACGCGCACAATACCCAGCTCGGTGAAGTGCTCGCGGGTGTTAATCTCGATCTTGAGTCGCAGCTTGAACGGTGGCGCGTCTTCGGACTCGAAGCGATACACCAGGTTTACTCGGCCTTCCTTGAGCAGACGGCGCGGCATGCCGAGCCACGGATCCAGGACCGAACGGGCGCGATCGAGGGTCTCGCCGATGGGCGCTGGCTGGACTTGGACGAGATCGATGTCCTCGGAATACCGGGCCGGCGGCGTGAGGTAGAGCTTGTACAGGGCGGTGCCGCCACGAAAGGCCAGACTGCTTGCCAGCTCGGGAACCCGAAATAGCTCTACGATGGCGCGACTGATGACGAGATCCTGCTCGACTTGCGCGTCAAGCAGCCATGGGGACTGCGCTCGCCAGGCAGTGATGTTGTTCTTGGGGATCATTCGTCGGGCTCCACTTTGACGTTGACGATCAGCTTCCAACTCGGATTGCGTTTTGCGCCCGCGATGCTCGCTGCGCGACGCAGCGGCGTGTAGCTTCGAGCGTGCTCCCGCACAAATGGTGCGAGCGCCTGGGCAAGCTCTCCTTGTTCGACCAGCTCCAGGAGATAGCCCAGGCGTTGCGACCAGCTCACAGAACAGAGCCGCGCTGCCTCGATCAGCTTGTCGGTGGCCATCTCCTCGGCGAGTTCGGACAGGACCGTGGCAACGTTGTCCAGCCCACCGGCGTGGTTAGGGTAGCCAACGAGTTCCAGTGCCGTCACCTCCGGCGTTGAATACCGAAGCGTGCCGCGAAGCGTATTGAACCTCGTGACCGGCATGTTCTCGAGGTCAACTCGGGCGATGAACTCGACGCGGACCTGATGACACTCCAGGGCCCGACGGCTCTTGGTCACCATGACCTGGGAGGCCTGCGGCCGCTGATGCGCGGCGCCGTGTCTCTCTGCGGCGCTCAGGAGCGCGACGTAGTAGGGTTCGCCCCAGATCTGCATGAGCTGGTCGATGAACTGGTCGGCGGGCAGGCAGCCCAAACGCTTGTACTCGGGCGGAACGATGACGTGGAAACTACGCGCTGGCTCCGCGATCAAACCTTGCTTCTTCAGTCGGCGCAGCTGGGCGCGCACCGCGGGAGGGGTGCCCTCGACCGCCTCGAAGGCGTCAGCTGTGGTGAAATGGTGGCAACCGTTCGAGGCCAGATCCTGTGTGTACTCGCGAGCGCGCATGCCGATACGATCCTCCAAGAATGTCACGCATGGCTCTGCAGAAGCCAGGATCGCCTCGCACGCTGAGCTATAGGCGTTACAATTCTTTTCAAAGATAAACTTATGAGCTGTATTTTGCAAGAATTGTATTCGAGGGGTAGTCGCGGCGGGAACCACCCTCGCCAAAACCTCGTACCTCAGCAGCCAGCCTACATTATGCGCACCATCCGCAAACCTGAGCACCCTTTGTCGCGTTGCGTCAATGCACCTCGGCGCAACCAAATCGAGACCAGGTCCGCGCGTTTGCCCATGGCGGTGGCGAGCACCAGCCCGGCGATCGACGCCGGCAGCTGCAGCACCAGAGGCGCAACCACCGATCAGTAGCGGTGCTAGGCTTTAGGAAGTTAGGAAGCATTAGTAGGCTGTCCCTGGGGAGATCGGCGGATGGCACGCAGGGCGAGGGTTGTTGTCGAAGGTGGGTTTTACCACGTGTACAACCGCATTTCGAGCGGCGAGGGGATCTTCGCTGATCCTGATGAGGCAAGCGCGTTCATTGAGATCATCCGGGACGTCAAGAAGCG
>CAZCEX010000600.1:0-2889 GCA_964497785.1 uncultured Thermoanaerobaculia bacterium
GAGGCGGAAACCCGAATGGACCCACAAATAGGATCCTTGGGAAAACACCCTGAGGCAATACGTCATTGATGGTTGTTGGTGGAATTTTCCCAATAATCCTCAGGAATGCGCAAGCGCATTTATTTTCTTCACCACCCCGCTCCCGGAGGCGGCAACTCATTCTCCTTCTCGATCGTTCGAACGTGCTCGACCCAGGCCTCGTGCCCTGCCATCGCTTCGTCAAGGGTCGCGAAACGATCCCCTTGATCGTCCATCCACCCGCCGCTGACCCTCGTCTCGAATAAGAGGGCCGGCGCTTGGGCGCTCAAACCCATGCTGATGGGATGGAATCGCGTGCTGACGACAGCGTCCGCCGTTTGTGTTCGAGCAACCTCGCGCACCGTTGCGTATGTGCTTTCGTACCAGCTGGCCCAAGTTGCGTGATCCGACTCTTCGATCACTTCGCCATCGCGCAGAATGAAATATCGACTCATGGTGTCCTGACTCCCCTATCGTTCTCTTTTGAGGCTAGCACCCCGAATCCACCTTCGCAACCGGCGACAACCGAGGTACACTGGTAGAAATCCACCCTAATGGAGGAGACATGAGTTTTAAGTGTGAGCGTGTCCAACAGATCGCTGTGTCCCTCGAAAACAGGCCCGGTATCCTGGCTGACCTTTGTGCTCACCTCGGAGATCACGGCATTGATATTCGAGCCATCACCGCATTTGAGGCCGGCGATATGGGGTCGGTTCGAATGGTTGTTGACAGATCTCAAGGGGCGATCGACGTCCTTGAAGCAGCAGGAATCAAGTGCGTTCTGTCGGAGTGTCTCGCAATCGAAATGCCGAACCATCCCAAAGGTTTCGCCGGAATAGCCCGGGTGCTGGCTGTGGCTGGCATCAACATCGATTTCATCTACGGAAGCTCGACGGCAGACGCGGCGAATGCTCTCGGCATTTTCGGAGTTTCGGACATCGACAAGGCGCTCGATCTCGTGTGGCATCCCCATCTGAGGATATAGGCGGATCGTTCAAGCTCTCTCCTGCCGCAGGGCGGTGAGAGCAGCCCCCAAGGCCCCGGTGAGCTGTGCATCAGGTGGGATATGAACGGGTCTTCCCAATACCTCTTCCAGGATCTCCGCGATGATTGGATTGTGGGCGCCGACTCCACCGCTGAGAACGATGAAGCCGTTCAACGGGTCCATCTCGATGACTCGACTCGCGACCGACAAAAACGCACCACGGACGATCCCTGACACCGGCTCGCCCTTGCGCAGGTGAGCCAGAATCTCGGTTTTTGCAAAGACCGTGCAAAAGCTCGAAAGCCGGACTGCCGTTGACGCCTCCCGCGCCAACCCCTCCATGGCCCCGACATCGACTCCGAGTCTGAGGGCTATCTCCTCGATGAAGGCCCCGGTTCCGGCCGCACACTTACGATTCATCATGAAGTCGACCCGGCGACCATCGTCGTCGATGTGGATGATCTTGTTGTCCTGACAGCCGATGTCGACGACGGTCATCGCCCGGTGGAAAGAATGAAAACAGCCGACACCGTGGCATTGGATTTCGGTGACACTCGTATCCGCGAAATCGACGTTCCGCCTGCCATAGCCCGTTGCGACCGTGCGTACGAGGGCGTCGGCGCCAACCCCAACCTGTTCCAAAGCATCGCGAAGGCACAGCTGCGCCGTTTCCCGGTAGTCGATGCCAGACGGCCTGATACTGGTTGCAGCCACCGAACCCTCGGCGTCGATGACCACCAACTTGGCGGCCGAGGCCCCGATGTCCACACCACAGAAAAGGGTTCTGGCCCGCATTCATCACCAGCCTTCTACTGCGAAATCATGCTTGCAGGCTGAGGTTACCACGACCGGTGTCGATGTGACCTTGTGCCCGAACACCTGCTCGGTTATATTGAGAAAGTTCATTCAGATGGGACATTTCGCCGGTCGGGCGGGAAAGGGACGGAACATGGAGAAGTCAGAGGTTAAACGGTTTGCTGTGATCGGACTTGGGAAGATGGGCATCGACTGGATCGCCAACCTGGTCGAAGGCGGCTACGAGGTCGTCGGTTTCGACATTTCTCCCGAAGCAAGGGAAAAAACACCGGCCATTCTCAACAAGGCTTTGGCCTGGATCGGCAAGAAACGTCACCCGGAGGAGTCCGGTTTTAAAGAGTCTGCGGCAGCCCGCTGCACGATCGTGGCCTCGGAGGACGAGTTCGTCTCAGCCCTGGGAGAGTGCCAGGTTTTGCTCGAGGTCATCCTCGAGGATCTGGCCCTCAAGTGCGAGGTTCTGTCGAGGATCTCGCCAGCGCTTCCGCCAGAGGCGATGATCTGGACCAATACTTCATCGCTGAGCGTGAATACGATGGCTGTCGCGTCCGGTCGACGAGAGCTTTTTGTCGGGACTCACGGAATGAACCCGGTCTACCAGATGCCGGCTGTCGAGGTGGTCCGCCATCGCGAGCTTGCGGATGCAACACTGGCGACGACTCTGGATGTCCTGAAGGACCTCGGAAAGAGACCATTCGTTGCTTCTGACGTCTCTGGCTTCTGGGTCAACAAGCATCTCGTGCCCTTCATGCTCGAAGCCTACCGCGCTCTCGAACGGGGCGAGATCACGGTCGAGGACGGTGACCGCGGGCTTTTAGGCAGCCTCGGCCATCCACAGGGCGTATTCAAGCTTTCAGACTTCATCGGCAGTGACACTATGTACCGGGTTTCAATGGCGATGTACGTTGCAACCCAGGACCCTCGCCTTTACCCGCCGGCTTTGCTGGCACGCATGTTCAAGCGCGGCGAGCTCGGAGTGAAGACCGGACGTGGCTTTTACGAATGGCAAGGTTTCAAAGCGGTAGGAGCACGCGATTTCTCGGAATTCACCATCAAGAGCTCGGATACGCTTC
>CAZCEX010000601.1:0-2885 GCA_964497785.1 uncultured Thermoanaerobaculia bacterium
TGAGCCGACGCAGATTGCTGGGCGTATGGGGTCCTGCAGCTCTGGCCGGCGTTGCGGTTGGGGGAGTTGGCCTGGCTTTGCATGACCGGCAGGGTCGTCACAGGCCACCGCAATCGGACAGTGCTCTGCCGCTCACCGACTGGCGGGTCGATGAGGGCGATCGGCGACTGGCCATCTCGGGAGGAGGTGGTCCGGCCGACAACCTGCTCCGGGCCCTCGCCGCAATGGGTGGAATCGAAAATTTCATCAAGCGCGGCGACAAGGTTGCCATCAAGCCGAACTGCGCCTGGGACCGCAGACCCCAGCAGGCGGCCAATACCGACCCGACGGTCGTCGCCGAGCTCGTTCGCCTGTGTCTTGCGGCCGGCGCCGCCAAAGTTATCGTGGTCGACAACAGCTGCCACGATCCGGGACGTTCGTTTGCCCGCTCCGGCATCGCCGACGCGGTTGCCGAGGTCGGCGGCTCTTGCGCCCACCAGAACAGTGTCGGTACGGAGGTGCGTAACCTCGGCGGGTCGATTCTCGGCAGCTGGGAGGTTCTGCGGCCGCTCGTTGAGGCCGACCGGGTGATCAATGTTCCGATCGTCAAGCACCACAGTTTGAGTCGGGTGACGGTTGGCATGAAGAACTGGATTGGTGCGATTGTCGGTCCACGGCCGAGCCTGCACCAGCGGTTGCCGCAGGCCTGTGCCGAGCTTGGCGAGGCTTTTCGACCGACCCTGACGGTGGTTGACGCAACGCGAATTCTCACAGGGGGCGGGCCCACAGGCGGCTCGCTCGCCCAGGTCAAGGCCGTCGATCAGCTTGCGGTGGCAACCGATCCGGTTGCGGCCGACGCCTGGGGCGCCTCCCTGCTCGGGGTCGGCCCCCAGGATCTAGCCCACCTGGCGATCGCCGAACGCCTCGGACTGGGCACCCCGGACTGGCAGTCCGTCGAGGTGTCGGTGTGAAGATCCGCGCACGCCACTTCCGGGTCGTTTCGCAATCCGTTTTTCTGGTTGCTTTTCTTGGTCTGTTCTACGGCCTGTCGCAGGCAGTGATTCCCGGCGCCCTGGCTTCGGGCTTGCTGGCACTCGACCCCCTGACTTCGATCTCGACGGCGCTCGCCGACTGGACGATCCCGCGGTGGAGCTGGGTCGGGCTCGTCGTGCTCGCCGCCACCGCCGTGCTCGGCCGCTTCTTCTGCGGATGGGTCTGCCCGCTGGGCACATTGCAGCACCTCATGTCGTGGATTTCTGGACCCACGAAGCGCAAGCGCGCCAAGATCAATCGATATCGTAAATATTTCTCTCTCAAGTACATCGTGCTCACTGTCCTGCTCACGTTTGCAGCGCTCGGCTCGAACCATGTGGGTTGGCTCGACCCCGTTCCGCTGTTGCACCGTGCCGTCGCGGCGGGCCTCCGGCCCTTGTGGTTGGGTACGATCGCCCCTGCCGGGTGGATAGCATTCGGCCTGTTGGCGGCGATCGTCTTGCTGTCCGCCTGGATGCCGCGTTTCTACTGCCGGGTCGTGTGCCCGCTCGGCGCCCTGCTCGGTCTGTTTGCCAGATTGGCGCCGTGGCGCATCCATCGAACGGAAAACGCGTGCACCGGCTGCACCCTGTGTGTGCTTCCCTGCCAGGGCGCCGATGAACCGCTCGGCGACCACCGGGTGAGCGAGTGTCATATCTGTCTCAACTGCCTGCCGGTGTGCAGTGAGATGAGCCTCTCTTATGGAGCTCCCCCTGCGGAGGTTGTCGCAGCGCCGAAGCCAAGCCTGGACGTCGGCCGGCGGCGGTTTTTGTTGGGCGTTGCCTCCACGGCTGCGATAGCGCCGGTCATGCGTGTCGCGGGCAGCGGCTTCGAAGCGAGCAGCCACGACGCCATTCGACCGCCCGGGGCCCTAGACGAGGCGGCCTTCCTTTCGCGTTGCATCACCTGTGGCGCCTGCTCCGCATCGTGCCCGACCGGGGTGATCATCTCCGACTTCGGCAAAACCGGCATCAACGGTCTGTTCACGCCGGTGCTCGAGATGCGCCGCGGCTGGTGTGAGCCTTCGTGCATCCGCTGCGGTGAGGTCTGCCCCACATCGGCGCTCAGCCTTCTCGAGCCGGAAGCGAAACAAACGATTGGCACGCCGGCCGAGGTCACTGTCGGCACGGCGTTCATGGACCGTGGTCGCTGTCTGCCGTGGGCGATGAATATCCCCTGCATCGTCTGTGAAGAGATGTGCCCGACCTCACCCAAGGCGATCGTCTTCGAGACCGTCGACGGCATCGACCCGGATGGCAACCCCATGAAGCTGCAAAGGCCGATCGTCGCGCCGGAGTACTGCACCGGCTGCGGCCTGTGCGAGAACCGTTGCCCGGTGGGCGGCAAGGCCGCGATTCGAGTATCCTCGGTCGGAGAGACCCGCAACCCCAAGAACCAGATGTTGCAGCGAAGAGTCGGTCCCCCTGCGTAGGACGCTGTAACTCCAGGAGGAGTTCTCGATGGCAAACGAAGACCAGAAAGTCATTTTTTCGATGGTGCGGGTCAGCAAGACCCATGGCACCAAGACGGTCCTGCGAGATATCTCGCTGGGCTTTTTCTTCGGTGCCAAGATCGGCGTTCTCGGCCTCAACGGGGCCGGCAAGAGCACCCTGCTGAGGATCATGGCCGATGCCGAAGAGCCATCGGATGGTCAGCTCGTGCGGGCGCCCGGCTACGCCGTCGGCATGCTCGAGCAGGAGCCGCAGATGGCGTCCGGTAAGACCGTGCTCGAGGTCGTCGAAGAGGGAGCGGTGGAGTCGAAGGCCCTGCTCGACGAGTATGACCGCCTCGCCGACCGATTCTCCGAGCCGATGGACGGCGACGAGATGCAGAAAGTGCTCGATCAACAGGCCGAGGTCCAGGAGCGCATCGAG
>CAZCEX010000602.1:0-2884 GCA_964497785.1 uncultured Thermoanaerobaculia bacterium
ATGCAGCGGTGAGCGCACACCCCGAACCGCGGACTTTCGATCGACTGCTGATCCTCGGCGCAGCGGTCTTGTTCTCGACCGGAGGCGCGGCGGTCAAGCTTTGTGAGCTCTCGACGTGGCAGATAGCGTCTTTCAGATCCGGAATCGCCGCTTTCGTTCTCATCGCACTGATGCCCGCAGCACGGCGCGGGTGGACCTGGAGAACGTGGATGGTCGGCCTCGCCTACGCCGCTACGATGATCTCCTATGTCGTGGGCAACAAGCTCACCACCGCGGCGAATACGATCTTCCTCCAGGGAACGGCGCCGCTTTACATCCTCATCCTGGGACCCTTCCTGCTCGGCGAGCGTTTTCGGCGCCGTGACCTCATCGTCATGCTTGCCCTTGTTGTGGGCCTGTTACTGATATTCGTCGGCAACCAGGGCGCGGAATCGACCGCGCCCAATCCGCCAATCGGCAACCTTGTGGCTGCGGTAGCTGGACTGACCTGGGCCCTGACCTTGATGGGCCTGCGATGGCTCGGGCGCCACGGCCAGGACAATGGCGCCCCGGCAGCGGTGGCGGTCGGGAACCTCATCGCGTGCGCCGTGGCCTTGCCGTTCGCTCTACCCGCGGCAGCAGGCTCGACGACGGATTGGGGCGCCGTGGCCTACCTCGGCGTCATCCAGATTGCAGTGGCGTACATATTCTTGACTCACGGCATGCGCCGGGTCGGCGCCCTCGAGGCCTCGCTCCTCCTGCTCGCCGAGCCGGTGCTCAACCCGGCGTGGGCCTTTCTCGTGCACCACGAGCTGCCGACGATGTGGGTCTCATGCGGCGGAGCGATCGTGCTCGCCGCGACCGCCGTCAGGAGCATCGTCGAGGGGCGCCAAAAACCGGCTTGATGTGCTCCGTTGCCATCCTCATTCTCTTTTTCACTCTCATCGTCATAGGCTCAGAAAGGTCCCCAGGAGCACTCACGATGAGGGTGAAGAAGAGGCAGTCGAACTGCTGGTCATGGGCACGATCCTCGACCGTCTGAAGGCCCTCGATGACCGGTTCGGTCCGCGTTTCACCCCTGCGGATTTGCTTGAAGATCTTCCTCCCTGAGCATTTGTTTGACCGAGCTTTTCAGCGGAAGACCTCGAAGCACCGTTCGCCAAGGGCCTGAAAAGCTCGGCCAAACAAATGCTATGAATCTACGATCACAGGCGTCTCACGTCATTGACATCACATCATGATGTGATTACATTAAACAAGGAGGCTATTGATGTTGAGGACGCAAATTCAGATCACCGACGAGCAGCACAGGCTCCTGCGGGCGGCGGCCCAGCGGGAAGGGGTATCTATTTCGGAGGCGGTCCGGCGGTGTATCACTCGTTTCTTCCAAGAGGAAGCGCCCCAACGAAAGGATTTGTATGCCCGCGCGGCAAACCTGGTCGGAAAGCTCGAGGATCAAGATGGGGCGAAAGACCTGGCAGAGCGGCACGATGACTACCTCACCGAGGCATATCGTTGAATCGCGTCTTCATCGACACCAGCGCAATATTCGCTCTCCTGGTGCCAACCGACACAGCTCATGGCAAGGCAGCCCGAACGTTCGATAACCTCAGGGAGCGTAGCTCGGTTTTGCTGACTACCTCGTACAACCTGGTCGAGACCTACGCCTTACTCGACCGTCGGTTTGGCAGGGATGCCGCCTCGTCCTTTCGATCCGACTTCGCTCCCCTCCTGCAGGTCAGGTGGGTGGATAGCGACCTCCATGAAGCCGGTCTCGACCTGATGTTCGAGCGCCCAGCCGGCGTCAGCCTCGTCGATGCTGTCTCCTTTGCCTACATCCGTCAGGACCGCATTGACGGGGTCTTTGCCTTTGACCGGCACTTTCAGCAGGAAGGATTTCCGGTCCTTTCCTGAGCATTTGTTTGGCCGGGTTTTTCAAGGTTGGACGTCGGCATGCGCAAGGCAAAAGAACTGAAAAACCCGGCCAAACGACACCCGAAAGGCGCCGCTGATTCAATGTCCTACACCCTCCTAACCCAACAACTTCTCCCTACGTTCTGCACGTGCGAAGGCAAGAGCAGTAACCGCGGCGATAACAAGAACGAACCCGACACGGTTCTGGATCGTGTACGCGAGCACGTCCTCGGGGCTCATACGACGCAGGGCAAGCGGGTTGAAGGTCGGGAAGAAGCGGACCTGGTTCTCTCCGAAACCGCTAAAAAGCCCGTTGAGACAAAAGGTGGCGACCGACAGCAGGGCGCCGGTGATTTCCGACTTGGTGAGCACAGCAAAACCCATAGAAAGCACGAGGTAGAAAAGGGCAGCCTGTAAGGCACCATAGAGGGCGGTCAGGGGGACTGCTGAAAACAGCGCAAATGCGCACGCCGCGAGCAGAATCTCGGCGGCGACGAGCAGCCCGACCGCCGCAATCAGCTTAGCCATCCACACGCGGTGGGCACCGCCGGGCACCGTGTACGCGATCTCGAGCGTTCTCCGGTCGATCTCGTCAGCGATGATTCTGACACCAAGCCCGATCGCGAGCACGATCATTGGAAAGCCGATCAGTGCCATTTGCATCGACGAAGGTTCGAACTCAGTCTGTTGCCACCCGACGAGCAACCGAAAGACCTGAAACGCCGGCCAAATGAGAGTCAAGAGTGGAGCAATCCAGAAACGCCGCCCTCCCACCAAGCGGGCCGAAAGGCCGACGAGGCGCAGAGCGTCTGACAGTTTTTCGCGTTTCATCACGGCCAATATCGTCTCACAAGCTGAATCATCTCGTAACTACGACGTGTAGTTCCCCGAGTTTCAAATGCAGAAAATACGAATGGCCACAAAAAGGCACGAAAATGCACGAAAAGGTAAGAATGAGTCTCTCTTCTTGTGCCTTCTTGTGCCTTTTTGT
>CAZCEX010000603.1:0-2874 GCA_964497785.1 uncultured Thermoanaerobaculia bacterium
TCGTACCGGCACAATTATGCACCCGGCACGCCCCGCCGGGACGGGATTTCGCTGGTTCTCTGGTCGGCATCGTCGCCGCTGCGGAGAACGAGAAGGCGCCTCCGGTGGCGCGTACAATTGCCGGGCGTTGAACGCGGGAATGGATGGGAGTCGAGATGAGCCGAGAACCCGATTTGAATGATATCCGCGAGGCCGCCGAGAGGATCCGGCCGCACGTGCACCGGACGCCGGTCGTTACCTGCGAGAGCATCGACCGAATCGCCGGTGCGGAGCTGCATTTTAAGTGTGAGAATCTGCAAAAGGTAGGCGCCTTCAAGGCACGAGGCGCTACCAACGCGGTACTCAGTCTGACTGATGACGAGGCGGCCAGGGGTGTAGCGACGCATTCGTCAGGCAATCACGCCGCGGCTCTGGCGCGCGCCGCGGCCATCCGGGGAGTGCCGGCATACGTCGTGATGCCGCGCACGGCGCCGCCGGTCAAGCGGGCGGCTGTGGAGGGTTACGGCGGGTTGATCACCGAGTGCGAGCCGACGCTCGAAGCTCGCGAGAGCACGCTCGCCGAGGTCGTCTCGCGCACCGGGGCGGTCTTCATTCACCCATATGACGACCCCCGGATCATCGCCGGTCAAGGAACAGCTGCCCTCGAGCTTGTCGAGGAGTGCGCCGAGCTCGATGCGGTCATTGCCCCAGTCGGCGGTGGCGGACTGGCAAGCGGAACCTCCATCGCGGTCCGGGAATCGGCGCCGGGAGTGTTGATGTTCGGCGCCGAGCCGATCGGAGCTGACGACGCCTACCGGTCGTTGCGAGATGGCAGAATCCACCCCTTGATCGATCCGCGCACCATCGCAGACGGGCTCCTGACCTCGTTGTCCGATCTGACCTTCGGGATCTTGAGGCGGCGTCTGGAGGCGATCCTCACGGTCAGCGAAGAGGGCATCGTTACGGCCATGCGGTTGCTCTGGGAACGCGCCAAGCTGGTCGTTGAACCGTCGGCGGCCGTGCCGCTGGCGGCCGTGCTTGAACACCCGGAGCCGTTTGCTGGTCGGCGTGTCGGCATCATCCTGTCGGGCGGGAACGTCGACCTCGACCGGCTACCGGGCATGCTCGCTGGGCGGTAACGCCCGCATACTCCAGGACGGCTTCGGAAATGGAGATACATCCGTATGGAGCGCCGCTACGGAGCGAGGTTTCCCCGCATGGTACCGGCGGAGCCTCTATACTCACCGCGTGCAAGCATCAGTCCCCGTCGGGTCGGTCGGTGCGTCGCGCCTCCGGCGCTGGCTCGAGGAGGTCCTTGCGGTGTGGGGACTGCAGCCCCTGGCCGATGGGATCGAAATTCGGGTCAGCAAGAGAATGACTCGTTCCCTCGGCAATGCGAGGCCGGTCGAGATGAGAATCACGTTGGCTCACTGGCTCATGTTTCGCCCCCAATGGCTCATTCGGGAGGTTCTGTGCCACGAAGCGGCCCACATCGCCGTTCAAACGCTCCACGGTCGTGGCTGTCGCCCGCACGGTAAGGAGTGGCAGGCGCTCATGGTGCGTGCCGGTTTCAAGCCGCGGGTGCGGATCGACGTGCCGGATGCTCCGCGACCGCCCAGGCGCCGCCGGTCATTCGGTGTTCGGCGGGTTGCCGGTACGGTGCTGGGGTGGATGAGGGCATGAAGGCAGGCTGGGGAGGGGAGGTCTCGTGACGAAAGTGCTTCAAGGGCTTGTGGACCTGCTCGAGCTGGAGCAGATCGCAGACATGGTCTACCGCGGGCAGTCGCGGGATCTGGGCTGGGGTGCGATCTTCGGCGGTCAGGTATTGGGGCAAGCGCTGTCGGCTGCGGGCCAGACCGTAGGCAAGGACCGCGTGGTGCACTCTTTCCACGCTTACTTCCTTCGCCAGGGGGACGCCACGCGACCTGTCGACTACGACGTCGAGCCGATGCGTGATGGTGCGAGCTTCAGCACCCGACGTGTTAGAGCGGTTCAGTTCGACCGTCCCATCTTCTTCATGAGCGCCTCGTTTCAGAAGGACCAGCAGTCGTTCGATCATCAGGATCCCATGCCCCAGGTCGCAGGACCCGAAGGCGTCGAATCCGAGCTCGAAACCGCGCGGGCCAAGCGGGACTCGATCCCAGAAGGGATTCGGACAGCTCTCCTCAGCGAAAGACCGATCGAGGTCCGCCCCGTCGAGTTCATGGACGTGACGAATCCGGAACCAACAACGGCATTGCGGAAGGTGTGGATGCGCGCGACCTCCGACCTGCCGGACAGACCAGAGATTCACGCCTGTTTGCTGGCTTATGCCTCGGATTTCAGCTTTCTGGTGACCGCCCTCCATCCCCATGGCGTCGCCTGGTGGGACCCGCAAGTCAAGATGGCCTCGATCGACCACGGAATGTGGTTT
Source organism: uncultured Thermoanaerobaculia bacterium (assembly GCA_964497785.1). GTDB lineage: Bacteria > Acidobacteriota > Thermoanaerobaculia > Thermoanaerobaculales > Sulfomarinibacteraceae > CAZCEX01. The sequence continues at coordinate 2,393 of CAZCEX010000603.1, forward strand.
CACCGCCCGTTCCGCATGGATGACTGGCTGCTCTACACGGTCGACAGCCCCAACGCCTCGGGGGCCCGAGGGCTGGTGAGGGGACAGTTCTTCTCTCGAGATGGGAGGCTCGTGGCCTCGACGGTGCAGGAGGGGCTCATCCGCAAACGTGGGTGATGGGGCAATGGTCAAACGTCTCTTGACCGTTGCTCTCGCTTCGATTCTGATCCTGGTGGTGCTCGAAGGGGTGTTGCAGTTCCTGGCCCTGGCCGTATGGCTCACCCGGCGGCCTACTTCAGGGAGCGACGGCGATGAAGCCGGCAAGAAAACGGTGCTGTGCCTTGGTGACTCCTACACCTTCGGAATGGGCGCCTCCGAGCCCGCTCGGTCCTATCCTGCCCGTCTCGAGCACAAGCTCCGGGATCGCCTCGGAAACGACTGGCGGGTGGTCAACGGGGGTTGGCCTTCACGCAACTCGAGGGAGGTCCTCGAAGCACTCGATG
>CAZCEX010000604.1:0-2873 GCA_964497785.1 uncultured Thermoanaerobaculia bacterium
CGTCGTGGCCGGAATACAGTTGCGTCTCCAGGCCCGTCGTCGAGTCGGGGGAAACGTGGATCCAATGTTTGCCGGCGTCCAGCGGCCAGACCTGCAAGACGTCGATGTCCTTGGAGCACTCGATGGATCCGAAGGCGGAGGTGCCGATCTGGAGCTGGGTCGCATTCCAGGTCTGATCCTCCTGCTGGTCGGAGGCACAGCCGCCTTTGCAGCCGGTGAGGTGCACGCTGTAGGTGTCGCCCGGATCTCCTTCGTTGTGAACCTCGAGGAAGAAGACCTGGCCCGCTGTTGCGGCGAGGTCCAACGAGGCGTTTCTGCCATCCCACGAATCCGAATCGTAAAGGCCGGTGTTGCCGCAGATGGAATCGCGCACGTTGAGGTGGGTGTCGCCAGACCCGGTTGTGAACAGGCGATATGTCGCCGTGTAGGGCGCGATGAACTTGAAGACGTCAATGTCATTGAGGGTCTCGAAGGTGGGCTCAAGCGAAAAGCAGCTGCCGTAGGGCTCGGGCTCAGTTGCTTCGGCGCAGACGTCGCCGTGGTCGTCGGCTGCCGCCGGTGAAACCAGCAGGGTGAGGCCGATGACGAGCCCGAAGATCCTACCTAAAAACGAGTTGAGATCGATGATGGCCATGACAGTCTCCTTTCGCGGTGAGTCGGGGAAATTCCCGAGGTGTCGCTGCGATACCTCAGCAATGTTCGTGCCACAGGTTTTGAGAACGGGCGGGTATTGGAGAACACAGTACCAGTATGCACCTTCCGGGCACGAATTCGCCATTGGCGTCTCATGGATGAGACGGGACAGTCTCAGGTCTGAGATGTAACGGTGCACACGAATGTTGCCTACAGTGCCGTGGATGTCACCTCGGTCTACCTCAACGGACTGGCCATCGACTGGTGGAAGGCCGATAACCACGGGGACTTTGTTGCCAAGTTCCTGATGGAAGAGGTCAAGACTCTCGATGGGTTGATCATCAACGACTACAATACGATTCAGATCGTGGGTCTGACCAATGACGGCGAACCGTTCTACGGCGAGCAGGAAATCATGGTGATTGACAACGGTCGACCTGTGCGCTGAGAAGGCGCCGAAGTCGCCGTCAAGTACAGCTCACCGGCGAAACGCCAGTGAGCTGGATCAACGGGTAGGTCTTTCGGCGACCGACAAGGTAGTCCGTGGCTTCGGCTGAGAACGTGCGCGTGTCAACACCCATGTACAGGTCCGGGATCTCCGCGAGGCGCACGAGGCCTGCGCGCGCCTGTTTCGTCGCCACCTTCTCGTCGCCGCGAAAGCGGTGCAGCCACCCGGCGGCTATCTGGATCAACCCCTGCAGGAACTGCCCCTGCTCACCGCGGTGGCCGACCGCGTGCCAGATCTCCTCGAGGACCTCGTGGCTCTCCCACCAGTAGGCGTAGTTGTAGCAGTCAATGCCGAAGAAGTAGGTCGGGGCCGTCCGCCACTGCTCCGGGTTGAAGGGCTTCGGCCGTTGCGCGGGGCTGCGGAAGGAGTGACCGTTGGGGTTGCGCAGTGGGTGCGGCCCGAGCCCGGGTACGAACCGGTAGTAGGGAAAGGGTCTCGATGTGTAGCGAGGCCACGTTGAATCTGCTGGCTCGGGTTGTGGTATCACCAAATAACTCCGAGATCGCCCGTGGGCCTAATCCTTCGCATCACCCAATAATACCGCAAATACCTTGAGGCCAACGAAGTATGGATCCTCCAGATGAACGTCAATGGGGAATGCCGTCTGTGCAGGGTTTCGTCGAGCGGCAGTGAAAAGCCGAGACTCGCAACGTGATCTAGTTTGAAACATGAGCAACTGTATTAATGATGATTTCGTGACAGTGATAGTCTGAAAGCGGCGTTTTAATACGAGCCTTGTTGCCGGCCGGGCCTTCAGGTTCCACAAGCCCGGTGGTGGAGTACCATCGATGTGGTTGCACTTTCGAGGCTCACCGGGATTGCGGAGGTTGCGATGCGGCAAGCATGGGTTCGGCTGAGTATGGTCATTATGGTTCTCGCGGGGATCCCGGGTGTCGCTATGGGGGCGCAAGATGACTTTACAGCCAGCTACGAGCTGTTGCTCGACGGAACCGGGTTTTACTCGGGGTATGACCTGAGTGTCGGCAGGGCGGTCATGAGCGCTGATGGAAGCACGATCCTGGCCTACACTTATTACTACCACGGGTCCGAACGAAACCTCTTCGTCATCAATACCACCAATGGCGCTCGTACCGATGTGCCGTTGAACGCTACGGCTGCGTGGGGCGTGATCGGTCCGTCGATGGCCATATCGAATGACGGGTCGGTGGCGTATATTGCCGATACCGAGCGGGACTCGATCTTTCGCGTATCCGGCGGTTCGATGGTCAAGATCTTCGACAAGAGCGATTGGGTCGATATCAACTACGTCAATAGTCTACGGACAACGGCCGTCGGGGACGTGGTGTATTTCTGCGAGGACAACGACGATATCTGGAGTGTTGCGTTTGCGGGTGGGGCGCCGACCCGGGTCGTCAATGATTCCGAGGTGCCTCGCGACGGTGGCAGTGGTCGAAAGGTCCAAGGCTTCGACGTATCCGACGACGGTGGCACGATTGTTTTCAGCCTTTACGGCTACGTCAACGGTGGAGGGATTATTTCCAACCCGGAGGTCTTTGTTCGAGACGGTGGCGGCTACCGCCAGCTCACCAACGACACCGATACCGCGTGGAAGAATCACCTCGGGCTGTCGGGCGACGGCTCCACCGCGGTGATCTACGACCAGGTCAACTACCGGTGGACCGCGCTGAATGTTGCGACGGGCGCTGCGACCCTGCTGTATCCCGCCGGCTACAACGTGGCGGGCGCCGTTCTACCTTTCGACGGCAGTCGG
>CAZCEX010000605.1:0-2859 GCA_964497785.1 uncultured Thermoanaerobaculia bacterium
GCGATCACGGCGCTCAGCGCGTCGGCGGTCGCCACCAATATGCGGGTCGGGGTCGGCGGCGAGTACTACATGATCTCGCGTAGCCTCGGCCTCGAGCTGGGCGGGGCGATCGGGATCCCTCTGTTCTTGTGCCGCACCCTCAGCATCACCTTCTACAGCTTTGGGCTCGCCGAGTCGATCTTGGCATTCTGGCCGGCGTCGTGGGGCGCCATTCCAGCGGCGACGACGCAGCTTCTCACGGCCGGGTTGATCGTGCTGATCATATTCATTTCAGGCAGAAGTGCCGAGGTCGCTCTCAAGCTGCAGATACCGATCATGATTGCGGTTGGGCTGTCGGTCGTTGCACTGGCCGTCGGGGTCGCGACCGGGACTTTCGGGTCGCCGGAGATGACGCCGACATATCGCACGGCGCCAGCCGGTTTCTGGTACGTATTTGCGGTTTTCTTCCCCGCCGTCACCGGGTTCACCGCCGGCATCGGCATGTCCGGCGATCTGCGTGACTCTCGGAAGTCCATTCCTCGCGGCACCCTGCTGGCAGTCATGACGGGTGCACTCGTTTACCTGACGGTGCCGGTGCTGCTTGCTTTCACCGGTAGGGTTACTGCCGAGGAGCTGGCTCAGCCGGGCATCATCTGGATCCCGATTGCGGTTTTTGGGGGATGGCTGGTATTTCCGGGTCTGTGGGGCGCCATCCTCTCATCGGCCTTCGGCAGTGCGCTCGGTGGCCCCCGAGTGCTCCAGTCGTTGTCGCGCGACGGTCTGGTGCCATCTTTCTTGTCGCGGACGTCGCGGACCGGTCAGCCGACCATCGCGACGTGGGTGTCTGGAGCCATCGCGTTGGCCGCGGTCGCCCTCGGCGGGCTCAATACCGTCGCCCAGTTCGTCACCATCCTCTTTCTCACCTTGTACGTCACCATCAATTTCAGCGCGGCTATCGAGAATCTGGTCGGAGACCCCTCGTTCCGGCCGACTATCAAGGTCCCATGGTGGCTGTCGCTGATGGGGTCGCTCGGTGCGATCGCGGTGATGTTCCTGATCAGCCCGTTGGCGTGTATTGCGGCAGTGATCTTGGAGCTGGGCCTTTATCTCTATCTCAGGAGCCGTGCTTTGCGTCGGCAGTGGGGGGATGTGCGCGCTGGCATGTGGATGGCGGTGGCTCGGTTCGCGCTCATGAGGCTGCGAGAGAACCGTGCCGACCCGCGCAACTGGCGGCCCCACATCCTGCTGCTCGCTGGTGACCCCGGGAAAAGAATCAGTCTGGTGAGATTGGCGAGCTGGTTCAACCAGGACCGTGGCATCGTCACCGCTTGCAAGCTGATAACCGGGGATCTTCAGGACGGAGCCATAGAGATTGACCAGGTTCGTTCCGAGATGGAGGCCGAGCTCAGCGAATCCGGTCTGACGGCTTTCTGTGAGGTCCACGTGGTGCGGGACTTCGAAAGCGGGGTGCTCGGCATAGCCCAGGCCAGTGGTGTCGGTGAGCTACAGGCCAATACGGTGATGTTCGGGTGGTCGAAAAGGCGTGATCGGCTCGCGTCCCAGCTGCGGCTGATGCGAGCACTGGCCAACGCCGGCAAGAGCACTGTCATCAGTTGCATCCGGTGGGCCCACGAGCCCGGCCAGCAGAAAAAGATCGATCTCTGGTGGGGCGGGCTCCAGAACAACGGCGACCTGATGTTGTTGCTCGCCCACCTCTTGCGCCTCAATCACGAGTGGGCCGATGCCCGTCTGACGGTGCGTTCGATCGCCCGCAGCGAGGCCGAGCGCGATAGCCAGAATGCAGGCCTCGCCGAGTTGCTCTCCGAGACCCGAATCGAGGCTGAAGCCGAGGTGCTGTACGAGCCCGACTCGGACCGTGATGTGGCCGACATCATGCACGGACGTAGCGCGCGGGCTGACGTTGTTTTTCTTGGCTTGATGATGCCGCCGTTCGGCGAAGAGACGAGATATGCGGAAAGGCTCGAGCACCTCGCTGGCGGGTTCCGAACGACGATTTTCGTCCGCAACGCCGGCCGTTTTGCCGGCGATTTGCTGTAAATCGATGCGGAACTGATCAGTCTGAGGCTGCCTCGAGCAACCGGATGACATCCTGGTGGTCGCGCTGTCGGGCGTGGTCGAGGGCCTTGTCGCCGTCGTCATCCTTCTTGTGGGGGTTGGCGCCGTACCGCAGAAGAACTTCCACCACCGAGGTATTGCCTTCACCGGCAGCAAACATCAAGGCCGTCCACGACTCGACGGTATCCTCGAGATTGGGGTCCGCGCCGGCTTCGAGCAATCGCTCGACAGTCGTCGGAAACGGGCCGCTGGAAGCGAACATCAAGGCCGTGCGTCCGGCTTCTTCCCGCCGGTCAATCTCGGCGCCGTGCTCGAGCAGGACCGAAACGACCTCGGTGTATCCCTCGAACGCAGCCATCATCAGCGAGGTACGGCCGAGCTCGTCCGTCTGGTCGATCGGCATGCCCTGCTCGAGGGCACTGCGTACGGCATCCGCACGGGCCGTCGAAGCAGGATCCACCGCGGGCTCGGGGGTTGCCGCCGGAGCCTGAGATGGGGGAGGCTGTTGCGCCGTTTCGGCTTTGGGTTCGCGGCCGTCGCTGCACCCTGCGAGAACGGCTGCAATCACCGCCGAAATGAACCCGAGATTCGCGATCCAGCTCCTCATGCTATGCCCCCTTCTCGACGGCGGTCTTCTGGTCCGACGTTCGAGATCGCCTGCTACCGAGACGGTACCAGGTTTCTTCAAGGGGTGTCGAACGTTGACGTTGCCCGTGCGCCTTGCAGCAGACTACTCATGAATACTTCGGGCTAGGAGGGTGTACCGAATAGAATTGGCGGCGCCTATCGGGTGTCGTTTGGTCC
>CAZCEX010000606.1:0-2844 GCA_964497785.1 uncultured Thermoanaerobaculia bacterium
AGACCGGGATGATGGTGACCGCCCTGGTCTTTGTCGGCATCACCCTGATCGGCGGTTTCTGGGCGGCCGGGCTGACCAACGTGATCAACGTCGGCGTCATCTATCTCGGTATTCTGCTCGCCGCGGTCATGAGCGTGGGAAAGATCGGCGGAGTCGCCGCTCTCACAGCGGGCCTCCCCCAGGGTCACCCTGGTTTCGATCTCCTAGCCATGGGTATTCCTCTGATTGCGGCCTGGTTCATCGTAATGCTGACCACGGTCCACTCGACCCAGTCGGTGATCCAGATCGGTTTCGCGGCCAAGGATGAAACCCACGCAGCCCGCGGGTACCTGCTCGGTGGGCTCCTCATTCTCCCGGTTGGCTTCATCAGCGCCGTCATCGGGATGGCGGCGGCGGTGAGCCACCCCGGAATCATCGCGTCGGAGGCACTGCCGAGGATGGTCATGGATCTGAGTCCGTTCGCGGCGGGGATCATCCTGGCGGGACTGTGGGCCGCCGATGTGAGCACTGCTTCGGCGCTGCTCCTCGGCAGTGCGGCCCTGGTTTCCAGCGACATCGTCAAGCGCTTCTTTGCGCCAAACCTGAGTCTCGCTCAGGATCAGCTTCTCTGCCGGATCACCGTTGCGATACTCAGCGTGATCACCTTTGGGCTCGCGCTCACGATTCAGGGGATCCTCAAAGCGCTCCTGGTAGGTCTGACCCTGACCACCGCCTACACCCTCGTGGTATTGATGACGATCTACTGTCCGCGTTTGTGTCGCCGTTCTTCGGCCACCTGGACCCTTTCAACCACGATGCTCGCCCTCGTGCTGTGGCTGGTCGCGCCGTCATCGTGGCGGGTGCTGCCCCACCCGATCTATCTCGCGTGGCTGGTCAGCGTGGTGACGTTCAGTCTCGTGGCCTTGATCGACCGGCGGCCGATTAAGGTTTAAGCTGTTAGCCATTAGCTTTTAGCTGTTGGCTGAGCCTCCTGCAATATCCGAGATTCAGAGTACAACGACGCCGCCCAAACCCTGTCACCCTGAGCACCGCCACGCCGCGGGGCGCCGCCTACTCATGGAATGACGGAAGCAGACGATTCTTGTCACCCTGAGCGAGGGAGTCCGCGACCGAGTCGAAGGGTCCCCCGAGGTTCAGAAGGGTCTTCCTTGACTCATTGTCTCTCCTAGCTTCGGGGGATCCTTCGACTCGCTTCACTCGCTCAGGATGACAGGTTTGGGAGTCACGCAAATGGCTCAGCTCTTAGCCCCATCGCATGCTTTGAACTCATAGCCAATGGCTAGCCGCCAATGGCTTCCACCTGATGCGAAACCTATCAGTCTCGACTGAGATGCTCCAACGCCCGCTCGAGATCGGAGACTCCGAAGACCCCGAGAGCGGTGGTCGATCCGGCCGTTGAACTCCCGTAGAGGTAATCGATGTTCACACCTGCGACGGAGAGCAACCGCGCCACTTCCGCCAGTCCGCCGGGATAGTTCGGCATCTGCACGCCGAGGCACTCCGAGGTGGTGTGAGCAACCCCGGCCTCCGAGAGGAGCCCCCTCGCTTCTTCAGGATCATCGACAACGACGCGCACCGTGCCGGTATCGGTGCTCTCGAGGGTCATCAGCGCTCGGACGTTGACGCTTCGATCGCTGAGATGGGCGCACAGATCGGCGAGGATTCCCGGTCTGTTTTCAAGGAAGAGGGTCAATTGTTGAATTCTCTCGCAGGCAATTTTCACGTGCCCTCCCGTGCGCGTTGATTTCTCGAGTATAGCCGTCGCCGTGCGGCGTGAGGGGAATATTCAGGGGTGGATTGCGCCCATGAAGGACGAGTGCCTTGCGAGAGGTAGAAACCGGTGCTACCTTCGAATGAGACAGACCAAGCTGGAGGCCAGATCGATGGGGCGTTATTTCATCCTGCGTGATGGCGAGGTGATCGAGGAACCGGATTACACGAAGTGGTCCGCGTGGTTCGAGGGCGCCTACAAGGACGTTGAGCTGATCGCCGAAAGCCGGCTCGGCGGAAGCACGGTGTCGACGCGGTTTCTCGCGCTGAGCATGACTCTTGCCCAGGACTCCCCGCCGATGGTCTTTGAAACGACGGTCAACGGTGGATGGCTCGACAACCAGCGCGAGCGGTTCTCGTCGCTGATGGACGCGACTGCCGGTCACGAAAGCTGGGTTCAACGGGTCAAGGATTCGGATGAGGAGAACGGACTTCCGCCGCCAGGCGCGGGATGGTGACCAGTACAAATTATGAATTATGAATTATGAATTTCATCTCAAGCACTCCGGGTAGAGGTGCGATGTCATTCATAATTCAAAACTCATAATTCATAATTGTTAGCGGTGTTTCCACTCGGGCGCGCGCCGTTCTTCGAAGCTTGCGATCCCTTCGGCCACATCGTCGAGTTGATAGAGCTTCGACAGAAATAGTTCCTTGAAGCTCTCGAGCCGCTCCGCGGCGTTCTTGTCGAAGCTCCCCGCCAGCGCCTGTTTGGTGATTCGCAACACCGGCGCACTGAGTCCGTTGAAGAGATCGTCGATCTCACTCCACTCTTCCTTGGGGAGGATCTTCTGCACGAGGCCCATGGCCTGCGCCCGCTCGGCGGTCAGGTTGTCGCCACTCAGGATTGTGTAGGCGGCATTCTGGAACCCGGTCAGACGGGGCAACCGATGGCAGGCGACCGGCGGCAGGAACGCGAGCTTGATCTCGGGCTGGCCGAGGGTGGCGTCGGGGGCGGCGACCACGAAGTCGCAGTATGAGATCAACTCCATCCCACCCCCGAGGCAGGCCCCGTGGATCGCGGCGACCACCGGCGCCGGAAATGCCGCCAGCGCGAGGCACGCCTCGGAGAGG
>CAZCEX010000607.1:0-2838 GCA_964497785.1 uncultured Thermoanaerobaculia bacterium
CGAGCTCCGGGCGACGGCCCGGGCCCGCCTCACCCGAACCTATCGCGATCGGGCCCTCGAGCTGATGCGATCGGCAGAGACGACCTTCCTCGACGCACCAGACTTCAACGCAGCTCTCATCGCCTACTACGAAGGACGATTCGACGACGCCCTCGCTGCCGCGCACCAGGCATCCGAGCAGGCGCCATGGCTCTATCAAGCGCACCGCCTCGAGGGCGACATCCACCTCGCATCCGCCTCCGAGCTCGCGGCAGCCGGCAAGGTCAAAGAGGCATTGTCGGCCATGGCGAAGGCCGGCGATCGTTACGAGGCGGCGCTCGTGGTCGCACGCAGCGATGCCGACTCGCTGACCGCTCTCTGCCACCGGTGGTTGCTCGAGATGGAGATCCTGGAGCGGGACGGGCGCCCCGGAGAGCAAGCATTCACTCACGGTGAAGCGGCGTGTCAGGCGGCCCGCGAGGTCGCACCGAACGAGGCCGGCCCGTGGGAGACGACGGCGCTGCTCCTGTGGCGCCGAGGCGATAGCCTCAATGACCGCGGACAGAACCCAGTCAACGCCCTCGACGGGGCCGAGCGGGCGGCCCGCCGGGCGATCGACCTCGAACCGGACAGCGCTGACGGTCACCACGCCCTGGGCGGCACTTTGACCGTCGTCGGGCTCAACCTGGCCTCGCGTGGACTCGACCCCAAGACCCCACTCGCTCGAGCCGTCAACAACCTCGAGAAAGCGGTCGCCATCGACGCGGGCAACCCCGTCGCTGCCGACGACCTGGGTTACGCCTACGACCGCCGCGCCCGCTACGATCTGAGCCTCGGCCGCGATCCCCGATCGGATCTCGAAGAAGCTCTCAAAAACTACCGCCACGCCCTCGACCTGAGTCCGGGTTACGCCAACGCGCACAACAACTCCGGCATCGCTCACTGGCGCAGAGCGATGTGGGAACTGCGTTCCGAGGCAGATCCGGCGATTTCATTCGCCGCCGCCGAGCAGTCGTTCCTCGCTGCCCTCGACCTGAATCCCCGATACGCCTATGCCTGGGCCAATCTCGGAATGTGTCTACGCACCCGAGCACAGGCTATTTTTGAAAGCGGAGCCGATCCCAGGGCGGACATCACCCGGGCGCGCGAAGCCCTCACCAATGCCCGCGAGATCAACCCTTCAATAGCCTATGTCCACCTTGAGCTGGCGGCGACCGAACTGATCGACTGGCGCGCATCAACCAGCCCCCGGACAACAGGCCCACTGCTCAACGACGCCAGCGCCGCTGTCGCCCGTGCGATCGAGGCCAACCCCTCGAGCGCCGCCGCCCACCAGACCTCGGCAGAGGTTCACCGCTGGCGAGCCGTAGCGCTGCTAGAACAGGGCAGAAACTCCCAGACGGAGATCACGATGGGCCTGGCGGACACCGGCCGCGCCCTTGCGCTCAACCCCCAGGCCTGGCTGGCGCTGATCAGCAAGGCCGCGCTCAACGTCGTCAAGGCCAGCGCGGCGAGCAGTGCAGGCGAACGAAAGAGGGCCGCAACGGAGGCGATCAGGAGCCTCGATCAGGCGATCGCAGTCAACCCTCTCGCCGCTCACGATGCGGCGCCGATTCGATCCGAAGCGGAGACTCTGCTGCAGCCCTGACCTGCTCGTAAACCTCCCTGAACCGGCGTACGACGACCGGCCAAGTGTAATTGTCCTGGACCTTCTGATAACCCCGTTCGCCGAGCCGGTGACGCAAGTCCGCATCCTCGAGAAGCTTCGTGATGGCGCCCGCCAGGGCCTGGCAGTCCTCGTAGGGTACGAGCAATCCATCCTCGCCGTCGTCAATGAGTGAGCGGGTCGCCCCGATGTCGACGCCGATCACCGGGGTGCGGCAGGCCCACGCCTCGACGAAGACGATGCCAAAAGAATCTCGACCCGACGGCATGACAAAGCAATCGGCAGCGTCCATGATCGATGATTTCGCGTGCTCTGAAAAGTCCGTCATCAGGGTTACACGCGCGCGCCGTTCGTCCCCAAGACGGTCAACAAGAGCCTCCAGTTCTGTGGTGTAGTCGGTCCTTCCTCCAGCGATCAGCAACCGTGCGCTCGGCACAGATTTCCAGACATCTCGCATCGCCTCCAGGACGACGTCGAATCTTTTGCGGGGGACGTGCTTGGATACGATCGCCACCACGGGATCGCTCCCGAAGCCATGTTCGCGGCGCAGTGCGTCACCCCAAGCCTCGGTGAACTCCTCGAGGTCGACGCCGCCTCCGATCACGTGAACCTTCTCTGCCGCCACCCCCCGTTCGACGACGTGTTCAGCTTCGAACTCCGTCAGAGCGATGTAGGCATCTGCTTCGCGAATCGCGTCAAAGATCATTTTTCGATCGTAGTTCCACTCATCCTCGACGTGCAGGGCGCCGCACAAGACGATGGGTTTCCCGGCCCTCCGAGCCCCTTGAAGGGCGTCGTACATGTGCTTTTGAGGAAACGTCGCCGCCATGACAACGTCGGCGCCGCTGTGCGAGACCGCTCGCGCGAGGCCAGGTACGAGCGGTCCGTTGAGCAGCGTCCTGAAGTACTCGTTGAAGGGCAAATTGAACCGGTAGGACAGGCTGGCCAGCAGCATTCGTGGACGAGTGAACGCGTTGACGACCGGGAGCCGGGTAACGGTGACGCCATCGAGAATCTCCGTCCCGGCTGGCAGAGCATCGCCGTCGTCGCGTACGAAATGATCCATGTTGCGAGCAACGGTCGTGAACACCTCGACACGATCCCCGTGGTCGCACACCAGACCCCGCGACACCATCTCGACGAGCTTCTGGGCGCCACCGATCGACGGTCAATAACCGTGTACAACATAAAAC
>CAZCEX010000608.1:0-2835 GCA_964497785.1 uncultured Thermoanaerobaculia bacterium
TCTCGCCTCATCCCAGGTTTCTTCACTTTGGGGGAAGGTCTATGCCCTGCAAGCTCCTAGGAGGGTGTAGTGCATAGAGGGTGGATATCCAGGTCCCTCCAATTGACAGAAGGGTCTCTCTCTGTTAAAACGTCGGTCCCCTTTTGGGGAGAGGTGTGGCATGACGGATTATGCAATTGTTGAGCATGGCGGAAAACAATACCGGGTCAGCCCCGGCGACGAGTTGATGGTTGAGCGCACCGAGGCGGGCCTCGATGCGGGTGATCACCTGACCTTCGAACGCGTGATGCTGGTGAGCCGCGGCGAGTCCGTCGTCGTTGGTCAACCGACGGTCGAAGGTGCGCTGGTCAAGACCCAGGTCGTCCGGCCCGTGCGAGGCGACAAGATCATCGTCTTCAAGAAGAAGCGTCGCAAGGGTTACAAGAGAACACAGGGACATCGGCAAGACTACTATCGTATTCGCGTCGAGAGTATCGAGGCGTAGGGGGACTCATGGCACACAAGAAGGGACAGGGTTCCAGCCGCAACGGGCGCGATTCCAAGGCCAAGCGCCTCGGGCCCAAGGTCGGAGATGGTCAGCCGGTGACCTCCGGCACCATCCTGGTGCGACAGAGAGGCACACATTTCAAACCCGGCATCAATGTGAAACGGGGCAACGACGACACCCTCTTCGCTACCGTTGAAGGCCTCGTCAAGTTCCAAAACAGAGGCCGACTCGGGCGCTTCATCAGCGTGCTGACCGCCTGATAACAACCACCGACTATTATGCTCATTGATTCCGCACGGATCACGGTCCGAGCCGGAAGCGGGGGCAATGGGTGCGTGGCTTTTCGGCGCGAAAAGTACGTTCCCCACGGTGGACCAGCGGGCGGGGACGGGGGACGCGGCGGCAACGTCGTATTGCTCGTCAACCACAATTTCAACACCCTTCTCCACCTTCACAACCGGCGGCTGATTCACGCCGAAAACGGTCGCAACGGCCTCGGCTCCAACAAGACTGGAGCAGCCGGCGCCGATATTGTCATTGACGTGCCACCGGGGACTGTCGTCTACGATGCCGACTCACGCGAAACTCTGGCCGACCTCACCGGCGAAAGTGAGCGCTTCGTCATCGCCCGTGGCGGGCGAGGAGGCCGGGGGAACGCGCGTTTTTCGTCCTCGACGAACCGCGTGCCCCGGCGGGCAGACGACGGCCAACCGGGTGAAGAACAGGACCTCGACCTCGAGCTGAAGCTGATGGCCGACCTCGGGCTCGTTGGTCTGCCGAACGCCGGCAAGTCAACCCTCCTCTCACGGCTGTCGGCCGCCCGTCCGAAGATCGCCGACTACCCCTTCACTACGCTCGAACCCTATCTCGGGGTCGTGCAGGCGCCGGGTGATGATTTCAGAACCCTGGTCATGGCCGACATTCCGGGCCTCATCGAAGGCGCCCACGAAGGCGCAGGGCTCGGCATTCAGTTTCTCCGCCACATCGAACGCTGCCGGGCCATCGTGCACCTCATCGACCTGTCGGAAGAGGAGTCATCCATCGAGGAGCGCGCTACGACGATTCGTGAGGAGCTGTCGCGTTACGGTCAAGGACTCGAAGGCAAACCGTGGATCCTGGTCGGTACTAAACTGGACATGGTGAGTGAACGTGATCCTGTCGTCGCGACTCTGTCCGATATCGCCGCCTCCTTCGGCGTCGAATACCGCGCCATCTCGGCGATCACCGGCGAGGGCCTGCCCCGCCTCATGACGGCTCTTTTTGACCTCAGCTCCGCCGAGTCTGTGGAGATTGATTTTTGAAAAGGCGCATCGCGGTCTATGGGGGCAGCTTCGATCCATTTCACTTGGGCCACCTGGTTCCGACGGTGCGGGCGCAAGAGACCTTCCACTTCGAGGCCGTCTTCTTCGTTCCGGCCGGCGAGCCACCGCACAAGGTCGGCGAGCCCCTTACCGACGTCACCGATCGGCTGGCGATGGTCGCCATCGCAACCCTACCCTTCGAGCGATTCTACGTCTCCAACGCCGAGGTCTTCTCCGAAAGACCGACCTATACGGCTGATACCGTGCGCTGTTTCCGTGATCGATTTCCGGGCTGCGAGCTCTATTTCATCCTCGGTTCAGATTCTTTTTCGCAGATCGGGGATTGGGGACGATGGCAAGAGCTGGTGGAGCTCGCTCACCTCGTTGTGCTGCACCGGGCCCACATGTGGGGCGACAATCTCGCCTCGAGAGTGCCGTCCGCGCTGAGGAACCGTATGCGAGTGGTCGCTCCTTTCGAGCAGGTTCCCGACCCAACGGAGAAAACAATCTACCTGCTCAATCACGAACCGTTTCCAATCTCCGGCACGTCGATCAGAGAACGTCAACGACAAGGCCGGCCGATTCGCGAGCTGGTCCCCCACGAGGTGAACTCGTACATCGAAAAATACCGCCTCTACCGAAAAAAGAAGGACGATCACCCATGCTCGACGACGACACCCTGAAGCTGGTCCGCCTGGCGACCGCCGCCGCCCAGGAAAAAAAGGCCTTCGAGCTGGCGATTCTGGATGTTTCCGAGGTCACATCCTTCACCGACGCCTTCGTGCTCTGCTCGACCTCCTCAGATCGCCATCTCGAGGCGGTCGCCGAATCCGTTCGGCGCAATCTCCGAGACAATCGCCGGCGACCGCTCCACTCCGAAGGCGGATCGGGCAGCCAATGGATTCTCGTCGACTACGGAGATGTGATCGTGCACGTATTCACCGAAGAGCGGCGCGCCCACTTCAACCTCGAAGGCCTGTGGGGCGACGCCTTGCGGCTCGAACTGAAAGATCTCGACCTCGAAGAGCTCGGCTCTGCGCCGGCCTG
>CAZCEX010000609.1:0-2826 GCA_964497785.1 uncultured Thermoanaerobaculia bacterium
TCGTTACCGAAGGAGCGCATTCGACAACGGTAACGGCAACGGGCTCGGGCTCGGGTCAGAGTCCGGGAGGGGGTTCCGGAATCTGGCATCCCGGTGGGTGGATTGGCCGTAACCCACCCCTGCTAAAATGAAACCGGGGTCTCATGAAGCAGCTCCGTCGAATTGTCGTTGCCGGTACCGCCGCGCTCGTATCTGTCCTGTGGTGGTCGACCTCCGGGGCCGACCTCATGGACTGGATCTTCGCCGACAGCTTCGAGGTGGGTGGTGTCTCCGCGTGGTCCTGGTCCAACGGGCCCTACACCGTGATACCAGAGGCGGCGAGCGAAGGGGACTACGGGCTTCGGGTATTTGCGATCATGTCCGAGCCGGCGTGGGTCCAGGATGACAACCCTGTCAACGAGGGTGTCGTACGCACCGATTTTGACCTCAACGCCGATAACCTCACGATGGTCAACGGCCACTCCTTCGACATCTACGTCGGTTGGGTGGTGGACGATACCTCGGCTGCTTTCCTGGTCTCACTGGCGCAGGTTGCTGGTCAGAAAGGACTTCGCCTTACGGCGAAGGACAACACCGGGGGTTCCGTCGTTTCGCCCGTCATTGGGCTTCCGGGTCCGGGTTGGCATAGCATCGGGATCGAATACGGCGCCGGAACGGGCCCCAAGAGTCAGGGGGAGATGCGCCTTTTCATCAACGGCATTCTCGAGGCCGAGCTGATCGATTTTGACAATGATGGAGTGCTCGTCGAGTCCCTGCGACTGGGCGTGGTCAGCGGTGTTGACACGGGTACCTCGGGCTCGATCGACCTCGATGTCTACACGTCGGTTCGGCTCTTCGACCCGTGGCCCTGCAGTCAGTCTTCGAGCGGGGATCCGACGGATACTTCGCCTGTCTGCCTGGACGGCAGGGGCAGATCCACCTCGGTAGCGGCGGGTGGCTGTGGCGATGGCGTCGTGGTGTGGCGTGGGGTGCAGGACCTGGGACCGGCCCGATCCCGTCTCGGCGGGATCTATGGCAGCAGCGTGTCGAGTGCCAAGAGCCGTGTCGGCACTCCTTTCCTGATCGTCCAGGACGAGCACGCATCAACCCCTGATGTAGACATGGATGGCGCCTGCCGCTCGGTCGTCGTGTGGCGGTCCTTTGCGGCCGGAGAAGCGATCTTCGCTGGGCTTTTCGCTGCCGACGGCACGCCCCTCGTGACACCGGTTTCGGTGGCTTCGGTAGGGGGCCTCGAGAGAGGCCCAGTGGTTGCGGTGAACGAGCCTGGAGAGTTCCTGGTCGTTTGGCGGCATTCCATTGGACCCGAACAGGCCATCTGGGGGAGATTCTTCGACGACGCTGTCGCACCGGTCGGATCTGCTTTCCAGATCGACGGGGGAGGGGCGGGCCTGGTGTCGGAGCCGGCGGTGGCGATGAATGACGACGGTTTCGCCGTCGTGGTATGGGAGAGTCTGGGAGCGATTCATGGCCGTCTTTTCGACGACTCCGGGACCATGCTCGGCCTCGTGACTCTCAGTACTGGGCCTACCGACGGTGAGCCGTCGGTCGGGATGACGGGGGGCGCCGGGTTTGTCGTGAGCTGGAAGCGGGCAGTCACGGACAGCCGGATCTACATGCAGCTTTTCGACTCGGACGGCGCCCCGGTATCGGTGGCAACCCGCGTCGACACCTTGTCCCCGGCCGACTGCTCCGAGCCGCAGGTGTCAGTAGGTGCGGGTGATGGATTCGTGGTTGTGTGGTCCAGCCTCTATGACGGCGTGCGTTCGATTCGTGGTCGGCGTTTCACTGCAGGTGGCGACCCCGAAGACGCGGAGTTCGAAATCGAGAGCTCTGGCGCAGTCTGGGCCCCCATGCGGCCTCGCATAGCGGTTTCGGATCGGTTGCTCGTCAGCTTTTCCGAACGCACCGAACCCTTCTCTTTCGCCAGGGGCGCCCTGATTGGCGCCAAGATGCCGGCCGCGATCTTCACGGACGGATTCGAAGGTGGAGATACGAGCGCCTGGTCGAATTCGATACCCTGAGGTCTGCGAAGGATGACAGAGCATCACGATGACATCGGGGAACACCCGACCCGGCGGCTGCCGGCACAAGACGGCGCCGGCGCTCCGGCGCCCGAGGGGGCCGGTGAGAATCGCACATCGGCTGCCGAGGCCGGCCCCGCGCTCGGCAGCGACCAGAGGGTCGGCCGAAGGGTTGGCAACATCCGGCTCGTTGAGGTCCTCGGCAGCGGCGGTATGGGCACGGTCTACCGAGGGGTGGACGAAAAACTCGGGCGAACCGTTGCCGTCAAGGCCATTCGGGCCGGCCAGATGCTCGACGGGGAGGCGCGTGCCCGGTTTTTACGCGAGGCGCAGGTTCTCTCGCGCCTGAATCACCCGCACATCTGTCAGGTGTACGACTACGTCGAGGGCGCCGAGAACGACTACCTCGTTCTCGAGCTCGTCAAGGGAAGAAGCCTGCGAGAGGTTGTCAACGAGGGGGTTCCACCGCAGCAGGGCCTGCGCATCGCGGAGCAGCTCGCCGATGTCCTCACCGTCACCCACTCGCGCGGCGTGACCCACCGCGACCTCAAGCCCGAGAACGTCATGTTGACGGCCGGTAGCGACGTCAAGGTACTGGACTTCGGCCTCGCCCGGCAGGAACAGGAGGTTGGCTCGAACCCACCGCTGATGGCGGCCGACGGAGACCGCTCGAAGCCCGCTGCCAGCGTCAGCACCGTGCAGACGGTATTGGGCACGGTGGTTGGCACGATCGGCTACATGAGCCCGGAGCAGGCGCGCGGGGAGGCGGATTTGCCGCCGAGCGATATCTACTCCCTCGGTCCGC
>CAZCEX010000610.1:0-2818 GCA_964497785.1 uncultured Thermoanaerobaculia bacterium
AATTTATTTGAGCCGTCAAGGATTATGAGCTTTACAACAGAGTTTCTGGGAGACAGAGGCGAATAGTAACTTCCCTGAACCACCAGGATGGTGTCGTCGTGCCCGTTGATTGAGGCGTCGTAAAGGGCGTCCCTGAGCTCCGCCTCAGTCTGTACGCAGAACGTTTCGGCTCCTGCCGGAGTCACCAGGAGCAGTGCCGCGGCGAGCGTTACCAGTGCCCGAAAGACACGGTTGTCGAGATGAATCGACGGGGAGGGACGCATGAGATCCTCCTTCGGTTGGGTCGGCAGAGCAGGCCGGGATCTCCTCCCGAACTCTCACCGACGATTTGTTTCGTTGTTTCAACAATACCACCACCGCTGCGGGACAATGATTCCCACCTCCTGGCTCGGCACGGTTATGATCTCTCTCAGTGGAGGACCCTTCCTCGATGTCCGACCGATCACAATCAAATCTTGCCGAGACCTCGAAGGCGGTGCAACGCCCGTGCGGCTGATTGTGTACCTGATCACCGGCGCCGACGTCGACCGGCGTCATGAGCTGTCCTTTGGCGCCAATCTGCGTGTGGCCGGTCCTCCGTCGCCTACATCACCGACCCCACTGTGCAGAAAATCCTGAGGGACAGCTGGCGCTCGCCGTCCTGCACGAGCACCGGGTCCGCATCGGTATGCTGTGTGACTAAAATACCTTGAGGAGGAATGCAATGAGTGACTCAATTTTTCTCGCGCGCGACGGCCAGCAGGAAGGCCCCTTCAGCAAAGAGCAGCTCGGACAGATGTTGACCGCCGGCTCCATCCTGGGAGACAGTCTCTGCTGGCACGAAGGGCTCCCTAAGTGGGTGCCGGTTGCAGAGGTATTCCCCGACCTGGTCGCCGGTCAGGCGCCGCCGCCACCCCTTCAGCCGACCACATCCGGCCGGGTGCAGATGGAGGTTCTGCGCACCGAGTTCTACCAGCTGCCCAAGATCTCCATCGAGCAGGCGTCTGTCGTCGTCGAATCCGGCGCCATGCACTACATGCGCGGCGCCATCAGCATCGAGTCCAAGGTGCCTTCGGTGGGCGGCCTGCTCAAGTCGAAGCTGACCGGCGAGAAGCTCGTACGGCCGGTATACACGGGCACGGGCGAGGTCTTCCTCGAGCCGACCTTTGGTGAGGTCGGTGTACTCGAGCCCGCCGGAGAGACCTGGATTCTCGATCGCGGGGCATTCCTCGCCGGCGAGTCCACAATCGAGATCGGCGCCTTCACCAACAAGGCAATCTCCGGCCTTTTCGGAGGTGAGGGCTTTTTCCAGACCCAGGTCTCAGGGCCGGGCCAGGTGATGTACATGGCCCCGGGGCCGGTCGAACGATTGGACCTCGTCAACGACTCCCTGGTCGTCGACGGTTCGTTCGCCGTCGCCCGTACCGCGGGACTGGACTTCAAAGTCGAGCGCGCCACCAAGGGTCTATTTTCGAGCTTCACCTCGGGCGAAGGCTTCGTCAATACCTTCCGCGGAACCGGCTCGGTGCTCATTGCCCCGGTGCCCAACCGGTTCCTCACTCTCCTGCAGGAGTTCGGCGGCCTTCGCCACCTGATCCGGGGTATTTCCAAGGGTTGACCGCAAGCCTGCTATGAAGTCGCAATAGGGAGTACTCCATGCCGCACCCTCGCTCTTTTGAGCAAACTCGCTCCAAGTTTTTGTCCCTACTGATTTTCGTTGCCATCCTGCAGTATTTCTCGGCCACGGCGCTCGCTCAGAAAACGGCGAAGCCCGTACTGCATGGCTCACATTGGGTGGCGGTGACCGGGAAACCGTTGGCTGCCACCGCCGGCGCAATGACCTTCACCCGCGGTGGCAATGCGGTCGATGCGGCCTGCGCCATGCTGGCAGCCACCTCTACGATGTGGGACACCCTGGGTTGGGGTGGTGAGACCCAGGCCTTGATCTATAACCCGAATACGGGTGAAGTGAAAGGGATCAACGCCCTTGGTGTCGCGCCCACCGGGGCGACTGCGGACTTCTTCAAAGAACAGGGCATGGTCTATCCACCGGAGTACGGCCCACTGGCAGCGGTGACGCCGGGCACGCCGGGAGGTCTCATGGTTATGCTGGCCGAGTACGGCCGTCTGAGCCTTGCCCAGGTTCTGGCGCCTGCAATGGAGATGGCCGAAGGCTATGCGATCGAGAAATCTCAGGCGGACAATATCGAACGCCGCCGCGAGGTCCTTTCACGTTGGTCGTACTCAAAGAACGTCTTCTTGCCTCACCTCGATGAAGAACAGAGCGCTCAGCGGGCAGCGCCCGTCGCCGGTGAAATGTTTCGCCAGAAGGATTTGCTCACGACTCTCGGGAAATTGGTCGCTGCAGAGGCCGATGCCCTCAGGGAGGGCAAGAGCCGCAAAGAAGCCATCTATGCGGCCTACGATCGTTTCTATCGCGGCGATATCGCCAGGGAGATAGTGCGTTCCTCGCGGGAGCACGGTGGTTTATTCACCATGAAAGACCTGGATGAGTGGCAGGTCCACATCGAGGAGCCGGTGACAACCAACTACAAGGGCATCGACGTCTACAAGCTCACGACCTGGGTTCAGGGCCCGGCCTTGCTGCAGGCGCTGAATATCCTCGAAGGCATCGACCTCAAAAGCATGGGGTACAACAGCGCCCGCTATATCCACACCCTCTACCAGGCTATGAATCTCGCGTTCGCCGACAGGGACTTCTACTACGGTGATCCTTATGTTCCACCAGAAGAACCAATTGTTGGCCTTCTTTCAAAGGAGTATGCGAAGCAGCGCCGAGAGCTGATGAATTTGCAACAAAATGACCCGGCAGTCCGCC
>CAZCEX010000611.1:0-2809 GCA_964497785.1 uncultured Thermoanaerobaculia bacterium
GCTCGTCGCCCACCCGGAGGCTCCCGAGGTCGGTCGCCGGTGTCGTTTCGGTTTCTGCGCCGAGCCCTCAGCGGGGCCCATCTCGGGGACTGCGGAGGTCGTTCGCCACACCCGACCGGGTCGGGATGCAGCCGTCGGGTTCGCCGCAAGATTCATCAGCCTGCTGCCCGAAGCAGAAGACCGTCTGCTCACCTTCCTCGAACCCGCAATCTAACCTGCGTTTCTCATCAACTTCCGACTGCCGGAGTCGATGCCTACCGCAACGGCGTGAGATTGAACCGCCAAGAGGCGAAGATCACAAAGAAATGCAAAATAGAATTCAACTTTGCGCCCTTTGCGTCTTTGCGTTTCAAATGCCCTGTATTGCCTTCCGATTTTCACTCACGATCAGCCTGACCCATGCATAAAGGGTTGGCGCGCACTTTCCGCTAGCCTTCAACTGCGGCGGGACAACCTTCAGGGGCTGCCCGGCAAAAGCACACCGTCACGCACTGTGTACGCGGTTTCATGGAAGAGCGCATCGAGGGCTGCCGGGTCGTCGTAGTAATTCGTCTCGACCTCCTCCGTCGCATACTCCATGAGGCTGACGCCCAACGTTTCTTCAGTCGCTTCCATGACCATGAAACCGTTCTGGTTGGTGGTCGCGTAGGCGATGTCGGACGGCGTTACCGTGTCGTCACTGGCCGAGAGCTGGTGGAGCAGGCCGAGATATTGGATCAACTGGTCCATTCCGGGGATCTGGCCGAGGATCGGGTCCTGTGCCATGACCCGCGCTACCATCGTGCCCCAGGTCGCCGACGACACCGCCGGCCCCGTGAACTCGTACACACCGTCACCGTGGTCAGTGACGAAGGTCGCGTGGATGTCGCCGGAGATCACGACCGTATTGGGCTTCATCTTCGCCATTCCGAGCACTTCCATCCTATTCTGCGGGAAACCGTCCCAGTGGTCGGCGTTGAGCAGCAGACGGGTCCGGAAGAGGTCCGGGAACTCGGGCGGCAGGAAGGCCGCGATCTGCGGGTTGGTGAAATCGACGATGAGCGGCGTCATCATGACCGAGTTCGCGAGCACCCGCCAGGTCGTATCGCTCATGGTCATGGCGCCCGTGAGCCAGGCGAACTGCTGGCCGCCGAGCAAGTCCTGCACCTCTCGCCCTTCGCTCTGATAAAGGGCGGCGGCCATCAGGTTGTAGGGGTCCATCATCAGCATGTAACGCGATCCCGTCGACCCGTACATCGAGGTCTTGCCGCAGAAGAGGTGCGAGATGCCACGCGGGAAGGTGGCGACCGCCTCGGGTTCAAATGGGGCCGGCAGCCCAGCGGCCTCGAAGAGCAGGTTGATGAAGGTGACGCTGATGTTGCCGGTGATTTTGTCTTCGGCAAGGCCGAGCGCCTGTTGCATGCCGAGCTCGGGGTTCTCGGCCATCATCGCCTGGGCGGTAATCACCGACAACGTCTGGCGGAAGATCGGGAACCGCGCCCCGAGCACGTCCATGTTGACGTAGGGATCGAGCAGGTCCTTGATCCCGTCGTACATGGCGTCACCAACCGTGGCGCGGAGCATCTCTTCGGTGGCCCTGATCGTACCCGGGAAGCCGTCCTCCGGAATCAGGTGGTCGGGCCGGTTGGTTCGTGAATCCGTCAGCATGAGGTCCAGGACCGAGCCGAACCGAAGGTGGCGTTGCACACCGCTCATTGGGTAGAGCATGGTGTTGTCGATCGCCAAAACGCCTTCGTCACCGAGCCCGATCTCCGTCGGCACCCACTCGAAGAAGGCCCGCTCGGCGTTGCGCCGCCGGTCGGCGTCGTACTCGTCCTCGCGTCCGCCGGTGTAGGTCGCGGTCGCACCCCATGAGTCGTCGGCGTACTCGTGATCGTCCCAGATCACGACCATCGGCCAGCGCTCGTGGACCTTTTGCAGGACCGGGTCCGAACGATAGGTGGCGTAGAGCGTGCGGTAGTTCGCCAGGCTCGCCGCAGCGTAGTTCGGCTCTTCCTCCGTGCCCAGATTGATGGCGCCGTCGATGTCCTCGAAGACCATCTTGCGGTCCGAGGTCGGATCCTGGTGCAGCGGGTTCCCGGTGGTCTCGTAGACGTAGTCGCCGAGATGCACGATGAAGTCGATGTCCTCGTCGTGGTCCTGCAGCAGCTTCGCGAAGGCGTTGTAGTAACGCCCAATGTAGTCCTGGCAGTAGACCACCGCGAACTTGACGGGCTGGGTCGAGTCCGCCGCCGGCGCCGTCCGAGTGCGGCCGACCGGCGAGTACTCCATCATCGCGCCGGAGCCGTAGATGAACCGGTAGTAGTAGGTCGAGTAGGGAGCGAGTTCGCCGATGAGGACCTTGACCACATAGTCGTTGACGACCTCTGCGACCAGATCCCGCGTCACGACAACGTCCTCAAAGTCCGCATCCGTCGCCACCTCGACCCGCAGCGCGTCCGGCATTGCCGGCTCGACCAACTTGGTCCACAAAACGACGCTGTCAGGCTTCGGATCACCGGAAGCGACCGAGTACGGGAACATCCCTTCCGCGGCGGCGCCTGCACTCCAGGTCAACGATGCCGCACCAATCAAACAAACAATAACGAGTAGCCTCGAACTCCTCATGACAGCCTCCATTCAAACCCGAAAGAACGTTTTCTTCGTCGTTTCAGTCATCTCAAAAAATAGCTTCGGCCCGCAATTACAACGCTCACCATATTATCACCGCAGGCAGAAATCACTCCTGCCAGAGGCCGGTGATATCCTCCCTATCATGAGATTCCAACCCCGCAGAAAACCCTTTGCCCTCCTCTTGAAAACAGGTCTG
>CAZCEX010000612.1:0-2799 GCA_964497785.1 uncultured Thermoanaerobaculia bacterium
CGCATCAAATCACTAGATCCATGTACCCGGCACTATTCCCCAGCGGATATCAACGTGGGGTTCCAATGCGCCGCAGATCCTGTGATTCCCTCTCCCCCGGGTCAACCCTGAAAGCAGTCGGCACAGCCACCCCAGCCGTGCTGCTCCACAGCTCCATATCGCCAGAGGCGAAACCATCAGCAAAAATGAGTGGGGTCAGCATGAAGTAGACGGCCTGCGGATCACCGGTGTCGGAGATGAAGAGCATTCCCCAGCTTCCCTCGACCAGCGGTTGAATGTCGGTGCGAGTTCCCGTCCGCAGACCGATTCCCGAGCTCAGCTCCTCCAGGGTCCAGGCAGACTCCTCGAGCGGACGACGGCTGGTGGCCAGAGCATCACCGCCTGTCCCCATCCGGTGGTAGGCCACCATCATGCCGCGATGCCAGCGGCCGCTGATGGTGGGAGCCCCGTAGGTTGTGCCATTGCCCGGCGCCAACGCCAGCGTATTCCAGCCCCAACCAGTGCCTGCGCTGTAGGAGTAGTGCACGCGGATGTCGCGATCGAGAGAGTTTTGCCTGGAGTAGATCACCATCACAAGATCGTCGTCGGCGGCAATGCGAATGTAATCGTTGGTGGCGAAGTCGGTGGTCAGGACCGTGGCGTTGTTGGCCCCCTGTGAAAGACGCCACACGCAGAGCTGGAGTGAGTAGTCGATATAGGACACGAAAATGCTGTAGTCGGAATCTCCGGCATTGAAGGCCGCGTCCAGGTTTGCACTGGCGTCGGTCACACCAGTTGGGACCTCATTCCAGTCGTCGGCGGAGCCACCGTCGTCGAAAACGTAGTCCCAGACATGGAAGAACCTCAGGTTGCCGTCGCGGTCGATGAGGTTCAGGTAGATGGCGCCATCAACGCCGTCGGCATTTCCGAACAGAACCAGTTCATTGAGCTCACCAACGCCCACATCCACCACTGTGTGAAACCCAAAGGTGGCGTCGCTGCCTCCGTTGGACACTGCGAAACGTCGAATATCCACCAGGCCGCTCTCGGCACCAGAGCGTTCGGTCACCAGGTACAGGTAGTCGTGCACGACGGTCGCCGACAGGTGTTCGGTGCGGTTGGGCGATGGCGAGTTGAAGGCCTCCGTCCAGGTATCACCGCCATCTGTGGAGATATTGAGCGCCACCCCGTAGGTGTCGGCAAGGGCAACCGAGGATCCGGGAACGGTGTAGCGAACGATGGCGAACAGATTCCCGGTCCCCCTGTGCACCTCAAGCTCCACGTGGTCCACCCGAGCCCGTGCGCCCACCCGTACCGGTGCTGCGGCGAAGCTGGAGCCCACAGTGGAAGCGGTGACCAGTGCTGCGGCTACAAAACAGACCAGCTGCAAATGAACGGTGCGGAAACAACGTGTTCGGTCCATGGTTCCTTCTCCGAAACTGAGGCCCAAAAGCCATTGGATGATCGCGGTGCGAAAAACCTATTATCGCATGCCGAATCAACTTTCTCAGGAGCTCCAGGTGCCCACATCGACGGTAGTAGGATCGACTGGGGGACGAGAAGGAAAGCACCAAAGATGAGAAGGCCCAGCCGGGTGTCTGCGATAGCCTACAGTCAAATAGTGATGACTCGGATGGAACTGTTGGCAGCGTCTTGGAGGCGGCCCTCGCGGCTCCTGATGTTGGTTTGCCTGGCGGTGCTCTGGGTCGGGCCTCGGATCCCCCATTTGACGGGTCCCATCGACGAACCGATGTCGTGGCGTCAGTGCGACACTGCCCAGTACGCCTACTCGTTCTTCCGGGAAGAAATCTCTTTGCTTCGTCCGCCGGTCGCCTGGATGGGAAGCCACAAGACGGTTGTGCTCGAGTTTCCGCTTCCTGAACTGCTCATGGCGATGGCATACCGGGCGTTTGGTCACCACCTCGAGTTGGCCCGGCTGGTGACATTGACCTTCTTCTTGGCATCGGCCTGCTACTTGGCGCTGATTGTGCGCCGCTTGTTCGGTTCCCGCCTGGCGTTCAGCTGCGTAGCCATCTACGGCGTTCTTCCGTTGGGGCTGTTCTACTCACGGGCGATCCACATCGACTTCGCCGCCGTTTTCTGTGCCCACGCTTTGGTCTATCACTCGATGCGCGCTTGCGATGAGGGATCGTGGCCTATGTCCTCATCTTCTTCAATCTCAATGTGGTTCACGACTACTACCAGATCCCACTTCTTGCCGTGACCTCTCTGTTGATTGCACGTGGGCTTGGTTTGGCCATGCAGATCTGGGGCACCCGTTTCCCTGTGCGTACCGCTCTAGTCGCCGTTGTCGGTTTTGCGGCTCTCGCGTTCCTGTCGATTCGATGGACCGAGCGCTCCTATTACCATATCGACTGGATGCGCGTCGAGGCGGGAAAACTGATTGACGAGAACACGCCAAGTGACGCACTCATTGTAGCGGCCACCTCTGCGGACACCGACCCGCGGGACCCTCGGATCCTTCAGAGAGCACACCGCTATGGGTGGTCGATCCACCGCGACTATCTCACGCCGGACCTGCTGCACAGGCTGAGGAAACTGGGCGCGACCCACCTGGTCCTTGTCGTACCCGAAGACGACCCCGCAACAGAGATCCTTGGGATAAAGGGCATAGAAAAGACGCTTGAGCGGACTCCATGGAAGCTGCTGATTGCGCCGACCGGTCCGTAGCGGTGAGGTAGCGGTCAGCGATCAGCCGTCGGGAGTGCCGCGTTGCTCACTCCTCTCAGAGATGAAGGAACGGGGTCAGAGCGGCCAGAACCTGCCCGCCACCTGCTCCCAGCGTTCGCATTCCACCGC
>CAZCEX010000613.1:0-2797 GCA_964497785.1 uncultured Thermoanaerobaculia bacterium
CAGCACGAACAACCGACCCGCTCCATCGACGCCGAGGTCGCGGGGGCGGCCCGCGACGGTTGCGATCCGGCGGCTGGCGGAAAACCCATCGACTTCCGCCACGGGAGGCGCCTGGATTCCAGGAATCGAAGCCAACGAAGGATGCGTGAGATCGGCAACCGGCACGATCCGTGAATCCTCGGCACGATCCCCGATGATCTCGATCATCAATCTCGGCTCGCTCAACCGATTCGCGGAAGACTCCAATTCGAGGGTGTGCATTCCCGCCAGCATGGGCTGTGGAGGAGCCCCCTCCGCCGACCTGCCATCGATCCACAGCTCGACATCCGCGTCCGCCTGAAGAACCCTGAAACGGTACCAACCGCCGCTCGAGATCAGAAAGCCGCCCGACAACCGCGCACGAACGGACGGATGCACGGGAAGCGCCGTGGGGCTGGTGGTCTCCCCCACTACGATTAGCGGGTGTCGCATCTCGGACATCGCGGCCGCAGGGACTCGTATGGCGTAGTACTCCCCGGAGTCCTTCCGGCGAAGGAATCGAATACTCGATACGGAATCTGGATACAGCTCCATGAGGGCCTCGAGATGAGGGCCAGTATCGAACCGGTTGTGGATGATGAAACTGACATCCCGTTGCTCGTACGAGTCCCTGATCTCTTCAACGTCGTCGGGCGGCAACACGAGGTCATAGAGCTCGTCGAAGCGACACTCCGGGAACACGGCCGCGCTGGGCCAGTTCCGATCGTCGAGTGACTCGATACAAGGGCGTCTGGAGCTGAGGAGCTGGTCCAGATGGTTGAGGAACACGACTTCACCAAATGATCGCTCGAAGGTGTGATAGATCGTGTCGGATGCCTCCAACTCGGGGCGGATGAACTCACTGATCTCGGTGTACAGGACCGGGCGGATCGGCAATCGGAAATGTGACACGAGGTTTGACAAGACAATCACCACGGTGAGAACCGCACACAGCGCCCCCACGCCCTTGCTGAGGCGCGGTCCCGAGACGACGCGGGTCACTCTCCAAAAAGCCGCCAACTGGATCGCAGCGATCGCGATTGCCGCCGGGTACACCATCCCGATCCGGCGAGGAGAGGCTTGGTCGCTCAAGACCCCGGGCACCAGAGCCAGCACCATCCAAAACAGCAGAATGGCCGCGCGCAAGTCGCGCGGCTGTCCGAGGAGGAATCCGATCCCCAGCGCCAGGAGCGCGGTGATCGCTATATTGAGTGAGGGCCCGGGATGCGGACCGTAGGTCTTGCGTTGAAACCAATGTGTCGCGTTGGTTTCGCTGTACGTCAGTCCTCGAGCGATCTGAGGGAGGTTTGTCCTCACCCTCTCGGTTTGATGCCGAACGACATCGACCATGGACGGGTTGCCGTCGTGGTTGTGTCCTTTCCACGCCACGTCTCCGTGCACGACCAGGGGACTGTAGAACTCCCACTCCTCGTCCCCCAACGTAAAGATCACGAGAGACTTGCTGACAAAAAACAGGACGACGCCCACGGCCAGCAGGGGCACCACGAACCGTGCGCTCCGCCGTACCTGGTGGGCAAACGCGGCCGCATGCATCCAGGCCAACGCCGGCAACACCGTCAACACCACGCACGGGAAGTAGAAGAAGGTCCCGACCGGCATCCAGAGAGCCGCGGCAAGGGCTGAACGCCACGTGGCTCGACACCCCAGCCACAGCGCCAGATGCCCCGAAACGACCGCGAAGAACGCCATCGGTGCAAACTGGCCGTTCTCGGATCGAGACCAGAACAATTGCTCCGGAGCCGCGACAAAGAGGATCGTCCCGATGAACGCCGGGACAACGCCGGCCATCCGTCGCAGAAGCCAATAGAACAGCGGTATGGTCAACGTCCCCAAGAAAACGGAAGCCATGCGCACCGAGAAGATCGAGGCGCCGAAGACCTGATACGAGACCAACTGGGTCGGGACATGGGCAAAGCCCACGCTCGGACCGAGAAATGTGTCGTTGAGGAAGGTCGAAACTCCATGCCAGGTGCGGGCCTGGATCATCCCTTTGATCACTTCATTGTCAAAACCGTGCGGAAGCTCGGTCAGGCCATACATCCGCAGGACCAGCCCAAGGATCGTCAAAACCGCGACGAGAGCGCACTCCAACCAGAGCTGGTTGATCTTCGAGACTCGCACAGGTTTCTCGTATCGAGTGCGCGCGCTCCCCCTCGGGAACTCGGCCGAGGTGTCGGGATCGCAGCCGGCAGCGTCCGGGAGATGATCCTCGCTGATACCGCCGCACGGGGGAAAGCCGGGCAGTCGCAACATCGGACAAACCCGGCCAAGGGCGAAAGCGCAGGCCACGCCCAGTGCGTAGAGGCAGGACCCGAGCAGGAACCGCTGCTCAACAATGCAGACCTGTCCCCACCCGACAAACCCGACACCTGCGCACGCGAGAAGCAACGGCGTGGAGAGCTTTCGGGTGGATACGATTCCGGCAAGCCCGACGAAGACCGTCGCACCGAATAAGATCACTCCCACAACGACGGCATGTTCGAAGAGCCAACCGACGAAACGACCACCATCGATTCGAATGAAATCGACGACCGGATCCAGAACGCCGAAGATTCGCCGGTTGTCCTGGGCGTGTGCGTGACCAATCGCTCCGAAGACGATGAAGGCCGACAAGATCGCCGCCGGAGCGAGCGCGTAGCAGCACCAACTCCTGCCTTCGAACACTCGGTGAAAGCGGTGGTGTGTGGTCAACCCAGGAGGGTGTCTCCGATCTCGGGATTCGAACTGAGACGAATATGCACGAGTTCGACCCTTCGTG
>CAZCEX010000614.1:0-2791 GCA_964497785.1 uncultured Thermoanaerobaculia bacterium
ATCTTTTCGGGCTTCGACGGCGAGCGCCCCATCGGATTCGAGATCAGCGCCTTCTGGTTCGTGCGGTGGCTCGTGCGTGGCGGCGGGCTGCGGGTCGCACGGATCGCCGTGGCCGCGGTCTTTGTCGGGATGGCGGCCATCTGTCTCGCTCTCAGCCGCTCGGCGGTTGCCGAGTCCGCCAACGCGGCCGTGTGGATGCTCTGGGAACCGGCCGTCTTCGGTCTCTTCCTCCTCGTCGGCAGCGTCTGGTGCACGGTTTGCCCGCTGTCGAGCGGCGGCCGGGCGGTGCAAAGGTGGTTCTCTCTCGACAGGCCCCCGCCGGCGTGGATTCTACGCGCCGGGACGTGGCTCTCGGCCGCCGGCTTCGTGCTCATCCTGTGGTCCGAGGAGTTCTTCCACATGGCGGCGAACCCCTTCCCGACCGGGGTGCTCCTATTCGCTCTCATCGGATCCTCGGTCGTGTGCTGCATCCTCTGGCAGCGAGAAGTGTGGTGCCGCCACTTGTGCCCCCTCGGCCGGCTCGGGGTCGCCCTGTCACCGGTCGCGCCGCTCACCGTGGCCGCCCGTCAGTCCATCTGCGCATCGACCTGCACGACCCACGACTGTTACAAAGGCAACGCCGAGGTTCCGGGGTGTCCGGTATGGCACCACCCGCAACTGGTCAGCGAGGCGCACCGCTGTAAGACCTGCCTCACCTGCCTCCAGAGCTGTCCGCACGGTTCCGCCGGTCTCTACCTCCGACCTCGGCTGCGCTCGGCGTGGCACCTGGTGAGTGCCGAGAGCTACCTGGTGCCGTTCGCTCTCACGGTCTTCTTCCTGTCGCCGGCGCTGATCCTGATCCAAAAGGGTGGGGGCCTTGCCGACCCCCTGTGGGTGACGCTTTTGTGTTGGTCCAGCCTCGCGGCGGCCGCTCTGACCACCCCGATTCTGTCCTCCGTGATTCAGAGCCACGGGCGCAGTACGGCCTTGGCCGCGGCCGCCGCCTGCGCGCTGCTGGTGCTCGGCTGGGGTCCGTTGATGGCGTATCAGATGGGACACATCCCCTTTTTCGAGTCGCTCGTCGTGGTCGCGCAACCGGGCACGTGGTGGGCCAGTTGGCCGGGCCCGGCGGTGACCAGCATGAGTCTGATCCGGGTCGCCTGGGTCGTTTTTGGTGCAGTTCTGTCGGCGACGATTCTGTGGAACGCCAACGGCGCGGCGCGAAAATCCGGCGTCGAGATCAGGATCGCGGGCTGGGCGGCTCTGATCGTCGTCTGCACGATCTACACCTTTGGCATGCTCTGGCTCGTCGCCTGAAATACTGACTCCCTCCCTCGACGTTTGCACGGTGGGAGGCCTCCATGGGCATGCTTGTCGAAGGAACGTGGACCGATCAGTGGTACGACACAAAGAGCACGGGCGGCAAATTCGTCCGCAATGCGGCGGCATTCCGCGATCGCGTCACCGCCGACGGGTCGTCCGGCTTTCCGGCCGAGTCGGGCCGCTACCACCTCTATGTGAGCTACGCCTGTCCGTGGGCCCACCGGACCCTCATCTATCGAGCCCTCAAGGGCCTCGAGGGCCACATCTCGCTGTCCGTCGTCAATCCGCTGATGCTCGAAAACGGATGGACTTTCGCGCCGGGAGACGGTGTCATCGCGGATCCCATCCTCAACGCGGGCAAGCTGCACCAGGTCTACACTGCTGCCCGCCCCGACTACACCGGTCGAGTGACGGTTCCGATCCTGTGGGACCGTGAATCCGGGACCATCGTCAACAACGAGTCGTCGGAAATCATCCGAATGTTCGACCGGGAGTTCGACGGCGTCGGCGCCAGCGGGCCGGTCTTCTGTCCCGCGCACCTCGAAGAAGAGATCGACGCCATGAACGGCTTTGTCTATCCGCAGGTCAACAACGGGGTCTACAAGGCCGGATTCGCCACTACCCAGGCGGCCTACGAGGATGCGGTGGTCAAACTCTTCGACGCGCTTGACATCCTCGAGGCGCAGCTGGGCGAGCAACGGTATCTCGTCGGGGACACCCTGACCGAGGCCGATTGGCGGCTCTTCACCACCCTCGTCCGCTTCGACCCGGTCTACGTCGGCCACTTCAAGTGCAATATCCGCCGTCTCGTGGACTATCCAAATCTGTGGGGATACACCCGCGAGCTGTACCAGGTGCCGGGAGTCGCTGAAACCGTCCACATGGATCACATCAAAGACCACTACTACCGGAGTCACGGCAGCATCAACCCGAGCGGAGTCGTGCCGGCAGGTCCCCAGATCGACTTCACCGAACCGCACGGGCGAGAGTAATGAGGGAAAATTCGGAATTCGGAATTCGGAATTCGGAGTTTTTCCCCACCCTCCTTGAGGCTGTGAACCCGAGCGAAACAGGCCCGCTTTGTCATTCCGACCGAACGAGTGAAGCGAGTGAGCGGAGGAATCTATGGGACGGGCAGCGGCAGCCTGAAATTTCCACAGATCCCTCGACTCGGCGCCTTCAGCGCCTCCCTCGGGATGACATTTGGGGTAATACGGCAGGCCGAGGGAGACCAATCGACCGGTTGAGCGCGCGCTTGAACCGCTAAGGCCGCCAAGAACGCAAAGACTTCGCAAAGGATCTTTTGCGTATCGCGACCAAAAGATTTCTTCTTCGCGCTCTTTGCGTTCTTTGCGGTTCAAACCGGTCTGCTGTAGGGGCGGCATATATGCCGCCCTTTTTGACGCCAGTCTGGTTGCATCAGGGCGGGATATATCCCGCCCCTACGCCGAAAAGGCTGGTCACTCTGCTTTAGGGGCGGCATATTTGC
>CAZCEX010000615.1:0-2786 GCA_964497785.1 uncultured Thermoanaerobaculia bacterium
CTGAAACAGCCCTCGAATCCCTGCACGTTGTGAGGTTGTGATCAGTGGCACCCATGATCCCATCATCCGGGGAGTCACGAGGTCGGCTGGAATCCGGCTCGAACGCGCCAATCCGCGGCGTCGGTTTCCCGCCCCATGTCGTCGTACAGCTCGGCGAGACCCAGAGCGGCCTTGTTCGATCGTCGGTGGTCGGCTCCGACAGCCGCCTCGAGGATCTTCCACCCATCGAGGTACAACTGCTCGGCCTCGGGCAATCTGCCGAGCTGATGCAGACAGTGGCCTCGGTTGGCGGTGACAGTCCCGATCAGCCAGTGATCGTTGCCGAGCGCCGAACCCAGAATCTCGAGTGCCTGAAGATACGCCGCGTCCGCTTCGGCGAGTCTGCCGCGCAGCTCGAGGACATTCGCGTAGTTGTTGAGCATGACCCCGAGGTTCGGATGATCCTCCCCGACCCACCTCCGAAGCCCTTCGATTGAGGCTTCGAAATCGCGTTCCGCACCGTCGAGATCTCCCAGATCCTGGCGCAACATGGCGAGATTTCCGAGGGTTGCCGCCACGTTCGGATGACCCTCCGGGTACATCTCCCCATACAGCTCCACCGCCCGCACCAGGTGTTTCTCGGCGCCTTCCAGGTCGTTCATGTCCTGGAGCAGGATCGCGACGTTGTTGTAGCTGTCGACGGTCGCCGGGTTCGCCTCGCCGAGATGCTCCCGACGCATCTCGAGCGCACCCTCGAGATGCAACCGGGCCTCATCCAGTTCACCCTGGTGTTGCAGCGCGACCCCCAGATTATTGGTTGCCAAGGCGAGTTCCCTCGGCTGAGAATCGTCGCGCAGCTCGAGTTCGGCTCGGAAGGCTTCCTCCGCCGCGGCGAAGTCACCCAGCGCCAGCGACACCGCGCCGAGAATGTCGAGCGCGCCGGCAACCACCCGATCATCCGGAACCGCTTCCAGCCGCCACAACTCCAGTGCCTCCTCGACAAGACGACGCGCCTCCTGGTAGTCGCCGACGTCGTAGGCAAGAACTGCGTTCCTCTGAAGGCTCGTGCCGACATCCGGGTGACGATCGCCGAGGTGCTCACGGCGGAGCGCCAACGCTTCGCTAAGCAATGGCGCCGCATCGTCGTACAGTCCGAGCAACCGGAAGACGCGGCCCATGGTCTCCATCAGCGCCGCCCGCACCCTCGGTTGGTCAGTCAGTTCGCTCCGGATGCGATCGGCGCCGGTTGTGAGCACCTCGCGGGCGGTGATTGAGCTGCCGCGGTTCTCCCCGGAATCGGCGACCTCGAACAGACCGACCATGAACTCCTGCACCTGCCGTGCGGTTGCCGCCTCGGCGTTGGCTCGATCGCGCTCGGCAGCAATCCTCTTCGCCTGAACCGCCATGGTCACTCCGAAACCAACCAGCAGCACCAGCACCGTGGCCGCAAACGCCGCCCCCAGCCGGTTGCGATGAATCATCATCGTGAGCTGGTAGGTCGCGCTCGGGGGCCGCGCAAGGATCGGTTGCGAGGTCAGATAGCGCTCCACGTCCTCGCCGAGGGCGGCGGCGCTTGTGTAGCGTCGTTCCGCATCCTTCTCGAGGGTCTTGCCGACAATGGTCTCCAAGTCCCGGTTGAGGCGCCGGGTGCCGCTCCAGCTTTGGCTGATGGGCTTCGGCGGTTCCTCGCAGATCACCCGTACAGCCTCGGCCAAAGCGGCGCGCGACACGTCGTAAGGTCGTCGGCTGGTCAGCATTTCATAGAGGATCACCCCGAGGGCGTAGACATCGGTCCGCACGTCGATGGCCACGACATCGCCGCGGGCCTGCTCCGGACTCATGTAGGGCAGCGTGCCCTTGATTGTCCCGACTTCTGAAACCAGCGTGGCCGCAATGTCCGAGTCGGTGATTCGTGCGAGCCCGAAGTCGAGGATTTTGACGGTGGGCGATGCGATTCCCGTCGATCCGCCGCCAGTGGACGGGTCTTTGTCCGTGACGATGATGTTCAAGGGCTTGAGGTCACGGTGAATCACCCCTCGCTGATGGGCGTAGTGAACCGCGTCGCAGATCGCCTGGAACAGTCTCAGCCGGAGTTTGAGCTCGGCACTGTCGATCGTCGCAGGCCGTTTGGCGAGCCACACATCCAAGGTGTCGCCGCGCACCAGCTCCATCGCGAAGTAGTCGTGACCGTCGTCGGTGTGACCGGACTCGTAGATTGCGGCGATATTTGGGTGCCGCAGACGTGCGAGAGACTCCGCCTCGCGGTGGAACATTCGTGTGTGGAGATCGTCAACCAGGTGATCGCGCCGCATGACCTTCAACGCCACCCGACGCCGTGGACGCTCTTGTTCCGCCTCCCACACCACTCCCATCCCACCTTCGCCGAGCCTGCCGATGATTCGAAAACCCCCGATGAGATCCGGTTGAGTTGGATCAGTGGAGCTCGCCGCGACCACCGATTCAACGGTGGGCGGCTCATCCTCGCAACATCGGTTTTCGAGAGGAAGGGTCTGCTCGTCTTCCTGGCTCGGTGGTTTGGGGTTGTCGGTCATGGCGTTCGCCTCTTTCTGATGGGTGTCATATCAAAATGATGAGAGCAGCGTTCACAGTTGTTGAAGGGTTTGGGGAAGCAGAATACTCATAGCCGGCCTTCACGGAGGATCCGGATGGACGAGACATCCACTCTTTGCCTTGGATGTCCAATTTCCGTTCTCAAAAGACCCATTTTTCTACCACCGAAACTCGGTAGAGTGGGTCTCGGCGTACAGCCGTTGAAGGATCGACCCGGCGATGTCCACGTCAAGGAA
>CAZCEX010000616.1:0-2786 GCA_964497785.1 uncultured Thermoanaerobaculia bacterium
GAGCTTGCCGAGCAGCATGTGGATGACGGCGCCGTCTGCATTCTCGCGCTCCATTGCCATGCGCACCAGCTCCTCGTGGGCGCGGTGCATGGGATTGCGGGTCTGGAAGGCGACGACCTTGTTCCAGCCGTTCTTCTTGATCATCTCGCGGATTTCCATGGCGGTGCGGAAGGTCTCGGGGAAATCTCTTGCGAAGTACGAGAAGTTGAGCACCTGGATGGGGCCGGAGATGAAGGTCTTGCCAACGGTGTTGAAGGCCTTGACGCCGGGGTGCTCCATGTCGTCGGTGCGAAAGACCTTGTCGGTCATGAACGCCATCTGCTCGTCGGTCGCGGTATCGATCTTTTCAACCGTCTGAATGGCGATGACGGGGTTGCCGTCGATATTGGGGTCCTTCAGCGCGATGCGCATGCCGGGCTTGATTTCGCCGGCGTTCTCGACCACGTTGACGATCGGGACGGGGAAGAAGAGCCCGCCGGTGGTGACCATCTTCTCGGAGACGGCCATCGAGTCGGCGAGGTCCATATAGCCCTTGAGCGGGTTGAAGTAACCCGATCCCATCATGACGGCGTTGGCGGCGGCCGCCGAGCAGACGACGATCGACGGCAGGCCCTTGGCCTCTTCGATCAGCGCGGCACGCTTGGCGTCATCGGCAACGTAGAGGGGTTGCAGTGTGTCGGATCCGTGGGGTTTGATCATTTCATTACACTCCTTGTTTGATTTCATCGCCCCCTCAGGGGCGCCAAATATGTCAATCCGTCGTCATCCGCTCGTGGGCCATGGCCAGGGTGCGGTAGAGGATGTGGGCGAACTTCGAGTAGGGAAGGGTCAGGAAAAGGCTGAGCACCACCCCCAGGTGAACGATGTAAACCGCGAAGCCGAGAACCGGCGGGACGGCCATGAAACGGAAGATCTCGGTGAAGACACCGGTGCCGATGACGGCGAGCACGAGCCACAGGAAGAAACGATCGAAGGCTGTCGTCACTCCGACCAGCTTGTCGCTGGTGGACAGGCGGTTCAAGAAGAGCATGAGACCGCCCACGACGAGGGCCACGGCCGAGACGTTGCCGAGCCACTTCACCCAGTGGGTGATGGGCACAGGGTAGCTGTAGCTCAGATTGAGCCACGAGAAGAAGATCGTGTCTTTGTAGAGGTAGACCACGGCGAAGCCGGAGGTGATGGCGGCGCCAATGAAGCCCCACATCACCAGAAAGTGTCCCCAGTGGCGCTTCACCACGCCACGGTCGCAGGTCGAGAACTTGTTGTGCAGAGCGATGTCCATGAAGACGCCGATGATGGCGCCTATGAACGACCCTTTTCGGTTTTGGTCGGCGCCCATCAGTTTCCAGAATTTCATTCCGGATGTGAAGAGGGCCAGACAGACCAGACCCACCGCCGTGAAGTAGACCGAGTAGATGAGGATGTGCGGTACGTACTGATCGTAGAAGAATTGACCCATGGTGGGTCCGGGCACGAGACCGTGATGGGCTTCGTGCTGTTCGAAGCCGGTGGTAACGCCCAGGAGTACGGCCCAGAAAAGAATCGGAACGAAGACGAGCAACGGCCAGCTCGACCTGATGTTGCCGACGAGCTTGCCGATGAACGAAGGCGCGGCCAGACTCTCGACGACCATGGCTCGAATCGAGGCCATGATGTCTCCTGGGTTGACGTCACGTGGGCACCGTACCGAGCAGTCGTTGCACTGATGGCACAGCCACACCCCGGGATCGCCCATGAGGCGGTCGGTGAGGCCCCATTGGGCCCAGAGAATCTGTCTGCGCGGGAAGGGCGCATTGGCGGGCGCCAGGTCGCAGACGCTCGAGCACGTCGCACACTGGTAACAACGGGCTGCGTTCTTACCGCCCCGGTCGAAGAATGTTGACCGGAAGTCAGTCGATGGCTGGATGAGCTGGCTCGACGCCATGGTCTCCTCCTTTCTGAGAAACTAGAAACCCTTGAGCGGGTTGGGACCGAGCCCCTCGAGCTCGTCGGAAAATTCGTCGAGGATCTTCGGTACGCGGTCGAACTCGTCGTGTGCGAGCTCGACGACCTTGATCCTCTCGGGCTCGAGTGCGAGGCGCTCGAGGGTCTCGCCGACGTTGCCGAGGCGCGTATTGGCGAGCTCCGAACCTTGAACGTAGTGGCACTGGTAGTCGTCCCCGTACTTGCAGCCGATGAGGATGACCCCGTCGATACCGCGTGACAACGCTTCGGCGATCCAGACGATATTCGTGGACCCGAGACAGCGAATGGGGATGATGCGCACCCAGGGGTTCCACTGGGCGCCGTTGGCGGCCGCGGCGTCGAGAGCCGGCGCTGCGTCGTTCTCGCACATCAAGGCGACGATGCGAGGCTTCTCTTCGTAGTCCTCGGGAACCTCCATGGCCTTGATCATGTTGGCCACCATCTGTACCGAGTAATCGGGGAAGCTGATGATGCGCTCCGGACACGCGCCCATGCAGATGCCGCATCGGCGGCAGCGCAGCGGGTTGAACTCCGGCGTGC
Organism: uncultured Thermoanaerobaculia bacterium; assembly: GCA_964497785.1. Lineage (GTDB taxonomy): Bacteria > Acidobacteriota > Thermoanaerobaculia > Thermoanaerobaculales > Sulfomarinibacteraceae > CAZCEX01. The sequence goes on from CAZCEX010000616.1 coordinate 2,506, forward strand.
CTTTTTCGTCCTCGTTGATGGTGCCGAAGGGGCATTCTTCGGTGCAGCGTTTGCACTGGGTGCAGCGTTGCAGGAAGAAGTCCGGGAAGTTGGTATCGCCCGAACGCGGGTGGACCGCCTCGCCACGTTTTGCCATCTCGATGCACTGCACGGCCTTCATGGCGGCGCCGAGACCGTCCTCGGCTGCCAACATGGAGTCCATCGGGGCATGCACGGCCCCCGCCGCGTAGATGCCGGTGCGACGGGTCTCGTAGGGGAAGCAGATGAAGTGCGAGTCGGGG
>CAZCEX010000617.1:0-2784 GCA_964497785.1 uncultured Thermoanaerobaculia bacterium
TGGCGGTGGTAGAGGCGGGAGCGGTACTTCGCCCCCATATAGCCTTCGACCCCTTCACGCTCCGCAGTCGTCAGCGCACGGTCGAAGACGATCGTCTCGGCGATGTTGACACTCCTGTCCGTGTCGGCGGTCTTGAGATCCCCGAGGTAGAAGTCGTCGGTCGCCACGGTGAAGATCTCGTTGCTGGAAAGCGCCTCGAGGCCGTCGAACCACTCGTTGAGAGTTGCTGCGCTCGAGTCCATGGTTGCCGAGCGCACGAAGTAGTAGAAACGGTGGATCACGCCATAGCCGGTGATCGACTCGTTGTCCTTGCGAATTGAAGGGTCGGTAGCGAGGTTGAAGTTGTCGGCCGTCGAGCCGTCGCCGAACGCTCCGAACCCGACCGGCCTCATCTTGCTGTCCGCCAGGCTGGTCTTGTAGGCCGTGACGATCGTCAGATCGGTCGGCGAGGCCCCTCCGAAGAGGCCGGTGGAGCGCATCAGCTCGTCCCTCGATTCGTTCGACCGGAATCGTACGGCCGGCAAGTCGGCCAGCCGAAACAGGGGATTGATGCGGTTGCCGTTCAGTGCCACGGCGTCGTGTGCGGCGCCGCTCGCGTCCGGCCACAAGGAGACCTCGTCGCCTGTGATGTACGATGGGGTGAGGTCGTCCCCCCGCAGCCAGAGCCGCAGGTCGCCGACGAGCTCGGTTGAGTCCGGGCGTACGACCCGGGCGGGGATCGGGTCGTTTTTGGGTCCACGAACACGAATCAGGCTTGCCCCGTCCCACAGCACGATCCAGCCGCTGTCGTCTGATTGAAAGTAGGTTTTGTGACTGGACACCGATCGGTCGCGCGGCACGGTGATGTCGTGATCCGCCGACGGGCTCCAGCGGATGCCGATGTAGACGGCGCCCGAGTTGACCCAGGGGAAAGAACCGCGTGTTTCGGTAGAGAAGAACTGCAACGAGGTGTCGATCCCGGAGGCCGTGTCGGGCAGCGACGCCAGCTCGGTACCGGGCGCGCCACTCGGTCCGTCGTCGGCGAACATCACCACCTCGTAGCTGAGGTCGGTATTGAGGGAGCCGATAAGCTGCCTGAGCGCAACGCACACCGCATCCACCCGCCAGGGATAGTGGGTCGGGGCAAACCGCTGGACCTCGGTGTGCTCCAGGGTAGTGTCCGAGGGATAGTTGGCGATGGAGATGTTGTTGTGGTCGTAGATTGTTCCGCAGAGGCACCCGTCGCCGGGCGTCGACTCGGGCTCGCCGGCGAATGAAAACGCCGTGCACAGCAAAAGGATCGCCAGAAGAAGTGACCGATTGAGCATGAGAACCCCCCCGTTGGTTTCTGAGAGCGTAGCGGGTTCTATTTTCCTATGCAAGGAACTTGTTTTCATTGACTTATGAACAAATAAGCAAAAGTGAATGTATCGGGCATCGAATCAGCGTGGTGGCCGCCGCGATAAGAGGTCGATCGTGACAAAAAACACGACAATCGCAGCGAGAGCAAAGAGGAGCCCGGCCTGGCTTGCAAAGGTGATGAGGTGTGGTTCAACCTTGCTGGTGAAGGCTGCTGCCGGGTCGGCCCGGCGTTCGAGTGCCGTGACGCGATGATCCGGGAGGCGTTTCTTCACATGCTGGACTGTTTGTGCGAAGAAAGACTCGAGGATGCGGTTTTCCCGCACGGCTCGTGTTGAGTGTGCGATCCGTTCGTCATCGGTTGATGCTTCCCTGGCGAGCTTCATGTTCTGGTTGCGGCTGTTGATGTGCAGACGAGCTTCACGGCCGAAAGGGTGCTGGGCGCGCGACGCGGACTCGAGGAAACGAGGGTAGAGGCCGCCTCGTGAGGCAGGAAGGATCTGTTGTCCGATCTCCGCTCCGCGGTTCGTATCTTCCGTAACCAGCTCGGCAGGCGTGAAGCGGGATTTGAAGACCCCGATGTCGGGGACGACGTGTTGGTGGCCGTACTCGACGACCACATCTTGGTGATCGATGAGGGCAGCGGCGATCGGGACTCGCTGGGCCACAGCTTCGACCGCTGCGGGCGTCATCGAGAGGCACAAGCCGAGCAGGCAAAGGCACGCGATGGCCAGCCGGGCCACCCGCCGAACCGAGCTTGCCGAGGGCGGATCCGGGGCCGGTACGATGCTGCCTTTGAAAAGGCCGATCTGGACCAGGGCGACGGCGCCCGCATTGAGCCAGATGTCACGAAAGTCGAAGTAACGGCCGGGCGTGGCCCACTGGATCAGCTCGTCGACGATGCCGACCATGGCGCCGAAGAGGGTCGCTTGCACGAAGAGACTGGCATCCGTCACCCTGTGCCGCAAGGCGTTGGCGGTGAGCAGGCCGAGCACACCGTACTCGATGATGTGTACTGCCTCTTGCGGTTGTGCGCGCAGGTGGACCGCCCAACCGCCGGCAATGGCGGCGACGGCCAGCAGCCAGGCAACTGCTCGAGGGTTTCGCTCAAGCCAAACCCTCCGTGCAGCGATGAGGCTGCCGGTGAGCCCGAAGAGCAGGGCAGCGATCGTGGCGTAGAGAAAGACTGCCGGGCCGAAGGTGGTCGTGACCCAAACCTGCACGCTGCCCATCACCGGCACTGTGACGAAGATCAGCAACGACCACGTCGCCACCGCCAGCCAAGCCTCGTATTCGTTTCGTGATGCCCGGTGGTTCATCCGTCTCTTTCCATCGCCAACCATAACCGCAAATCGTGGCAAAAATCGGGCAGAAACCCGAGGTGCTGAGATCGGAGAATCAAATCGGTGACGTTTCCCTGAGCTGATTGCGGCGAATCCTGACCGG
>CAZCEX010000618.1:0-2783 GCA_964497785.1 uncultured Thermoanaerobaculia bacterium
GGAAGGCTTTCGGTGGTTCTCTGATCGAAAGACTCTATATCTTCGCGTTCTTTGCGTCTTTGCGTTTCAAATGCCCAATATGGCCTTCCAATCACCTGTCACGATCAACCTGCCTGCGCGTCACGACTTCGCTGGCGCTCCCTCGTCCCGCGGCCGGAAAGTCAATGCCTGCCGATCCTTGAGCACCCCGGGGAAAGGAAGCACCCGGTTGTGCATGACCACGTAGACGCCGCGGTCGAGAAGGCGCGCGGCGAGCAGGGCTTCTGTGACGTTCTGCAGCGCGTCCGTGTCGCGGAACTCGTAGGGCCGCATGGCGCCTGTCAGGATGACGGGGTGCTGGAGGTCCGACAACTCCTTGTGCAAGAGCTCACCCGTCTGCGACAGCGTATCGGTGCCGTGCACGACGATGATCGCGTCGGAGGTCGGCAGCGCCGTCCTCACCGCGTTTACGATCAGCTTTCGGTCGTCCTCGCTCATGTCGAGCGAGTCCTTCGACATCACGGCTTCGAGACGGATGAAGACGTCGGGAAGACGCAGGCTGCCGAGGATCGTATCGAGCACCGAGCGCGTGTTCTTCAAGCTGCCGTCGAACTCGTTGTAGGTCTTGTCGATCGTGCCGCCGGTGGTGAGAACCGTCAGTTTCATCAGAAAAGTCCTACACCCCAAAGGTCGTGCACGTGCAGCACACCAGTCACGGGCTCACCGGGGCCACACACCATGAGAGAGGTAATGCGCCGGTCCTCGAGGAGCTTCAACGCGGCGGTGGCGAGCTGTTCCGGCTCGATACAGACGCCACCCGCGTTCATGACCTCGTGCGCCTTACGAACGAGCGGTTCAGGATCCCGTTCCATCAACCGTCGCAGGTCGCCGTCGGTGATGACGCCGAGCAATCGACCCTCCTCGTCGAGAACAGTGGCGAGGCCGAGTCCCTTGCGACTCATCTCGTAGATCACGTCTTTCATCGCCGCGTCCGGGGCAACCGCCGGCAAATCGTCGCCCGAGTGCATGAGATCGCGAACTCTCAGGAACCGTTTGCCGATCTTGCCGCCCGGATGGAGGCGTACGAAGTCCTCTTCACGGAAACCCTTGCCGACCGAAATGGCCATGCACAAAGCATCGCCGATCGCAAGGCTTGCCGTTGTCGACGCCGTTGGGGCGAGGTCGAGTGGGCAGGCTTCTTTTCTGACCCCAAGGTCGAGATGCAGATCCGCCACCCGAGCGAGGGGTGATTCGGGTCGAGACGAAATGGCGATGATCGTGATGCCCTGGCGCTTGAGGAACTCGACGAGGCGAATGATCTCTTCGGTCGCCCCCGAGTTGGAGACGGTGATGACGAGGTCCTCCCCGGTCACCATGCCGAGGTCGCCGTGGATAGCCTCCGCCGGGTGGAGAAAGAGAGCCGGCGTGCCGGTCGAGCTCATCGTCGCCGCGAGCTTGCGGCAGATGATGCCCGACTTTCCCATACCGGTCCACACGACCCGTCCGGAGGTGCCGAGAACCATGTCCACGGCCCGTTCAAAATCCGCCCCGATCGTTTCAACCAGACGGCCGATGGCGTCCGCTTCGGTTCTCAGGACCCGCCGAGCGACGTCGAGCATCCCGGTCACGGCAGGTACTCCCGAACTGTTTGCCACACGCCTTCCAGCTGTGGTACCAGTTTTTCGAACTCGTCGATCGTCAGCTGGGTGGTGGCGTCGGACAGGGCATTGGGTGGATCAGGGTGGACCTCGAGGAAAAACCCGTCGACGCCGGCCGCGGCCGCAGCGCGTGCGAGATAGGGGTGGAACTCACGAACCCCGGCAGTTGCATGACCGAGCCCCCCGGGCAGCTGCAAGGAGTGGGTGCCGTCGAAGATGACAGGTGCGAGCCGCCGCATGACCGGCAGACCCCGCATGTCAACCACGAGGTTGTGGTATCCAAAGGTGCTGCCCCGCTCCGTCAAGATGACGCGATCGTTGCCGGTGGAGCGCACCTTGTCAACGATGTTGCCCATGTCCTCCGCCGCAAGGAACTGTCCTTTTTTGACGTTCACCGGCAGCCCGGTCTCACCACAGGCGATCAGGACATCGGTCTGCCGGCATAAAAAGGCCGGCACCTGGAGCACATCGACGACCTCGGCCACAGCGGCTGCCTGAGCCGGCAGGTGAACGTCGGTGAGCACGGGTAACCCGGTTTCTTTTCTGACCCGCTCAAGGGTCTCGAGCCCGGCATCGAGCCCGGGGCCACGGAACGACTCGACCGAGGAGCGATTCGCCTTGTCGAATGAAGCCTTGAAGATCAGCGGGATACCAAGTCGGAATGCACATGAAGCGAGGCTCGTAGCGATACCTACGGCATGTTCGGCCGACTCGATCACACATGGGCCGGCGATGTAGACCGGTCTATTAGCCCCACCAATGGAGATACCCGGTACAAGATCGATAGGATGAGCAGCCATCGCTGCGGATCATACCTGATCGGCAGCGTCCTGAGTCTCTTCAACGGCGTCTTGTTTTTCGTCGGGGACTTCTACCTCCACCTGCTCCGGTTCTTCGAAGTCCTCGTTCAGAAGCACGAGCCGCTTGTCACGGTAGACCTTCGCGGCGCCGATGAACGAGCGGAAGAGCGGATGCGGGTCGTACGGCCTGGATTTGAACTCAGGGTGGAACTGACATCCCAGGAACCAGGGATGGTCTGAGAGCTCGATGACTTCGACAAAAATCCGGTCTGGAGGTTTTCCGCTGTTCTGCATACCGCGCTCCTCGAAGAGCGGCACGTACTCGGGGTTGACCTCGTACCGGTGG
>CAZCEX010000619.1:0-2778 GCA_964497785.1 uncultured Thermoanaerobaculia bacterium
GAAGCTCCCCGAAACCGGGTAGCTTTGACCCACGGCGCCGACAAGGTTGGCCAGCCCCTGGCCGATCAGTTCCTGATTTGGATCCAGTCTTTGGCCGGTCTTTGCCGCCATCGCTTTGGCGATGGAAATGGCCTCCATGAAGCCCAAAAGCGAGATGATGATCGCCGCGGTGAGCAGCTTCGGAATGGCCTTCAGGTCGAGATCGGGCAGCCCGAGGGAAGGCAATCCCCGGGGAATCGTGCCGACGACCTCGCCGCCGCCGATCAGGAGCATGCTCTCGGGGTCCAGCGGGCGTCCGCCGATCTTGATGCGCCAGCGGCGACCATCGGTGAGCCCGTTTTCGGGGACGAGGTCACTTTCGTAAAACGTGGCCTCACCGTCTTCGTCCTCAACGCGAACGAAGTCGATGGAGCGGATCGCGGTCCGATACTCGGAGATTCCTTTGCTCACGTCGTCAAGGTGGGCGTCGAGAAGCCCGGCCAACTGGTGCAGAACGAGGGCGCGGTTGGGCATGCCGGCGGCATCGACGAGGGTCGGGGCCTTCCGGAACTCGCTGATGTGTTTCGGTGCATGGCACCGTTCACAGAAATCTGCGGAGTCGGTCGCCATGGAGGCGCCCGACAGGCTGCCTTCGGCTCGCAGGTCTCTGATGTGCTGTTGTTGTTCGAGGGCCGAGTTGAACGACTCGACGAGGCCGGGAAGGCGGGGAGAAACGATGTCTTTCGTAGGCACGACAGTGTTGTGTTGGAAGCCAACGAGCCACGACAAAAGCGTGGTGATCACGACTGCGATGAGCACATTGGGGATTCTCGGATTGAGGCGGCGAAGGCCGGCCATTATGACAAATGCCAGGACCGCCATGCCGAGAGTCGGCAGGTGCGTCCAGGTCACGGCGGCAGCCACGGTTCGGGTGACTGTCTGATAGTGGTGCTCAGCCTTGTCTACGGACACGCCGAAGATCTTGCCGAGCTGAGACGTCGCGATGATGATCGCTGCGGCATTGGTGAACCCGTTGACCACCGGATGCGACAGGAAGTTGACCACGACGCCGAGGCGGAGGATACCGAGCAAGAGTTGGAACGCCCCGACCACGACGGCCAACAGGATCGCGTACGCGATGTAGCTCGAGCTGCCGGCTGTTGCAAGGGGTTCGAGCGATGCGGAGGTCATGAGTGAAACCACCGCAACCGGTCCGGTGGCGAGCTGACGGCTCGACCCGAACAGGGCCGCAACCAATGGCGGCAGGAACGATGCATAGAGACCGTAGTGGGCCGGCAGACCGGCGAGCTGGGCGTAGGCCATGCTTTGCGGAATCAGAACGAGCGCCACGGTCAAGCCGGAAACGAGATCGGCGCGCATTGCGATCCAGCTGTAGCTCTCGAGCCAGCTCAAGAAAGGCAAGATCCGAATGATGAACTTCATGGCTCACCCCCGACCTCGGGGGCCGCGACGAGTCTGCGACACCCGGCAATCAACTCGGCATACAGCGAACCCGAGTCGTAGAGGTGAAACGTCCTGAAACGGACCAGGCCGTCGACCATCATGAAAACCAGCATCGCGGTTCGGTGTACCGGCACATGCCCCATCGATTTGTCCTCCTGCCCTCTCAGGATGGCGTGTTCGAAAACCTTGACGAAGCGGTCGTAGATCGCTTCGAGATGCCTGCGGCACGGTTCGTTGACTCCGGCGAGCTCGTACGCGTAATGACGGTGCAGCAGGAGGAAGAGCGACTCGTTCTTTGCCGCCAGCTGGAGATAAAAGCAGATGACCGCCTCCAACATCTCCAGACCTGACGGCCACTGTCGAGAGGTGACGAATACCTCGAACTCCTGTTCCAGATCCTCGCGGACCTCGCGCAGGACCTCGATGAACAGCTTTTCTTTGCTCTCGAAGTGGTAGAAGAGCGTGCCTTCAGCCGACCCGGTCATTTTTGCCAGGTCGGTCGTCGATGTCTCGCGGAATCCTTTGCTCGCGAAGAGTTGTGTGGCCGCGTCGAGGATCGCTTCTCGTTTCGACACCTGAAAGTACCTCCGGAACTACACTGAGTACTCAGTCAGTATTCTAAGTTCGGCTCTTCTTCCTGTCAAGGGCCCGCCCGGGTGACGTCTCTTTGGCACGCACTCCATCGCGAATGCCGCGCTGTGGCATACTCTGTGACGCAGAGCGTCTTCGGTTTCTGGAGGGTCGGTTGGAAATACAGATCGTGGACAGCCTGGCGCGGCTCTTCGAGTCGACGCCCTTCGTCGGTTATCTGGGCATGCGCTTTCAGTCTGTAGAGGTCGGTCGGGTCGTGATCGAGATTCCGTTCCGGACCGAGCTGATCGGCAATCCCGAGCTGCCGTCACTGCACGGGGGCGTGGTCTCGGCCCTGCTCGACACCTGTGGCGGCGCCGCCGTGTGGTCGCAGCTCGGTCCGGGTGATCGCGTATCGACCGTCGACCTGCGGGTCGACTACCTGCGTCCCGGGCGCGCCGAAACGCTCGTCGGGGTCGGCCGGGTCATCCGCCTCGGCAACCGGGTCGGCGTCTCCGAGCTGCGCGCCTACCACGCGGGTGCCGACGATGGACCGGTAGCGGTTGGTACAGGCGTCTACAACATCCGCCGCGCAAAGGCGGGGGAGAGCCTCGATCTCTGGGAGCGCGTCGAGTAGCCCACACCTCAAGCAAGCCAGTCAGGTTGATCGTAAGTGGCAGCTGAATGGCAATATAGGGCATTTGAAACGCAAAGACGCAAAGGGCGCAAAGTTTCTTTTTTGAACTCCTGAGGAGTGCTCTTCGC
>CAZCEX010000620.1:0-2753 GCA_964497785.1 uncultured Thermoanaerobaculia bacterium
TGAGCATCCACTGCCGCATCAGCCGCCGCTCGACCGGGTCGCCGGTTTCGACGTAGCGGCCGTCCTTGACCTCCTCGTTGGCGAGCACCGTACCCAGGGCGGGGCACCAGTTCACCGGCTCGTCGGCCATGTAGGCGAGACCCTTTTCATAGAGCTTGAGGAAGATCCACTGCGTCCACCGGTAGTAGTCGACGCTCGAGGTCGCAACCTCTCGGTCCCAGTCGTAAGAGAAGCCAAGACGCTGAATCTGAGCGCGGAAGGTGTTGATGTTGCGCTTCGTGATCTCGGCAGGGTGCTTGCCCTCACGCACTGCTGCGCGCTCCGCCGGAAGACCGAAGGCGTCCCACCCCATCGGGTGGAGCACGTTGAATCCCTGCATGCGCTTCAGACGTGCGACGACATCGGTGGCCGTGTAGCCCTCAGGGTGGCCGACGTGCAGACCAGCGCCCGAAGGGTAGGGGAACATGTCAAGCACGTAGTACTTGGGCTTTGACTGCAGCACTGCGGGGTCGGTCGGCGTGGCAAAGGCCTTCGCCTCGGCCCAAATCCGCTGCCATTTCGGCTCGATCTCAGACGGGGTATAACTCACGCTCTTCATCGTTTTTCCTTGTCCCTGCAGGGAGCCCATCGGTTGTGGGCGGGGCGTATTGTACCGGAGTTGGGTTCATTGCCGCTTCTGGCCCTTCGGCCCAGCTCGTCGCAGCGCTGTCGCGCAGCTCCTCGGCGCTCGGGCTTCGGAGCGGCAACGTTGGCCGACCAGAGAATCAGAGAAAGCACATCGGGCGGGGCGTGCCGGGCACAAAAATGTGCCGGGGCGACTCCCACCATGCGGTGGCCTACCGCACATTTCTTCGTGCCGGGCAACCCACGGGGAGCGCTATTCGGCCGTGATCTCAACCTCAGAGGTAGGCCGCCGCTCGTTTGAGCAGCGTGGTCGCAGTCCTCCCGGTCCTGTTCGCGCGACCGCGCTGCTCAAACGACGCTGGGATGACCGCCCTGCGGCATCCCAGAAGGTCGGAGCTGCGGAGAAAAGGCCAGGCTTCACACAACCCCAATCTCCTCCAACCCCCGCTCCAACTCGCCCACCAGCCGATCCGCCAATGCGACAAGTGCTTGCATCGGTTCGGCAGTCGTGAAGTCGACACCCGCCTTCTTCATCTGCTCGACCGGGTGGTCGTTGCCACCGGAACCCAGCAGCTCGAGGTAGCGTTCGCGGGTCGCCTCGAGGCTCGTCGGGGTGCTCAGACGCTGGTGAATGAGGGCGGCAGCCGACTTCGAGGTGGCATATTGGTATACGTAGTATGGCGAGCCGTAGAAGTGGGGGATGCGCGCCCAGGAGTTGCGGTACCACTCTTGGTCGTCGAGGGTGTCGGCGAAGAAGCCCTCGAGCACCTCAAGGTAGATCTTCTGCAGGACCTCGGCGGTGATCGGTTCGCCGCCTTCGACCGCTCGGTGGGTATTGAGCTCAAACTGGGCGAACATCGCCTGCCGGTAAAAGCCTGCGCAGATCTCATCGAGGCCGTGCTGGAGCAAGACCACCCGGCGCCGAGGATCGCTTTCGCGGTCGAGCAGATAGTCGAGAAACAAATTCTCGTTGGTCATGCTCGCCACCTCGGCGACGAAGATCGTATATTCGGCGGTTGCGAACGGCTGCTGTTCATGGGAAAGCACCGTGTGCATCGTATGTCCCATTTCATGGGCGACGGTGAACGCGTCGTTGACCGTATCCGCGTAGTTGAGCAGCATGTAGGGGTGCACCCCGTAGACGCCGGCGGAGAAGGCGCCCGATCTCTTGCCCTCGTTCTCATAGACATCGATCCAGCGCTCCTCGAAGGCCCTCCGGACCGTCGCCTGGTAGGCCTCGCCGAAGATGGAGACCGACTCTTCGATCATCGGTGCGACGGCGTCGTAGGGCAGGGTCCAGTCGACCTCGACCAGCGGCAGGTAGGCGTCGTGGTAGCGGTAGCTTTCGACGCCGAGCACTCGTTTTCGGAGTGTCTGGTAACGGCGTAATGGCCCGGCTCCTTCACGCGCAGTGGTGATCAGGTTGTCGACGACAGAGGGCGGGATGTTGTTGCCGTCGAGCTCGGCCTCGAGAGCCGTTGGGTAGTTTCTCGCCTGGGCGAGGAACCAGTCGCGCTGCAGCACGCCGTTGTAGATGGCTGCCCAGGCGTTCGGCGTCTTGTTGTAGACGGTGAAGTGGGCGTGGAACAGGGCTTCCCGGTCTGCCTGATTCCGCAGGCTGAAGAGACCGTTCTGATAGGTGGCGTGGCTGGCGACGACCTCCGAACCATCCGACAGTGTGACGGTGGGAAACTCGACGTCGGCGTCGGCGAGCATCGAGTAGGTGTCCGACGGCGTGCCGTTGAACGGTCCGGCGTAGGCGAGCAGGCGTTCGCCGGCCTCGTCGAGTACGTGTTTCTGCTGACGGTAGAGTTCGGTGATGTCGAAGCGGTATGGCGCCAGTTCCGGGGTGTCGTCGAGCCACCGGGTCATCGTCTCTTCGGGGATCCTGAGCAGTTCGGGGGCGTACCACGCCGTTGCCTGACGGAAACGGGCGAAGAGGATCTGCACCCGTCCGAGTCGGGCTTTGACGTCGTTGTCGCGCGTATCTTCGGATTGCATGAGGCCTGGGTAGCGGTAGACCTTGTAGGCCAGCTGACCGAGATCGTCGGACAATCTGGCGACTTCGAGCACACGGTGAGCGCCCTCTGCCAAGGTTCCTTCGAGACCCCGGTAGATCTCCATGAGCT
>CAZCEX010000621.1:0-2742 GCA_964497785.1 uncultured Thermoanaerobaculia bacterium
CGTCGAGGTCGCGGACCGCTGTCCGAGTCCACGTGATGTCAAACACGTCGGACATGAGATTCAGTCACTCATTCTCGGCCAGCGACTTCAGCTTGTCGCGAAAGTGGGTGCCACCTATCCAAGGGGCGCATCGATCGAGAAGACTCCCGGGCTGCAAACGGGGTATGGGCCGGATCCGTACACCCCGTGCAGGGTTTCCTGACAGTTGTTTCCAATTACGAGGAGGTGGCGGGTGAAACGATTTATGACAGCAGCTCTCGCGTGGGTGGCCGTCGCGACTCTGGGCGCCGCAAACGACGCGGGGTGGTCGTGCCCGTCCCAGCTGGGCAGCCTCCCTTTCGGGCCGACGTATGAGGTGGCCGTCGCCGGCGACCTGGGATTGGTCAGTAACGGCGCGCTGCTCGAGATCATAAACCTCGCCGATCCGACCGGGCTTGCCCCGGTTGGGGAGGTCACACTCCCGGATGTGATCGTTGCGGTTGCTGTCAGACCCTTCGAGGATCGTCTCTATGTCGCCGACCTCAGTGGAGTAGCCGCGGTGGACATCACCGATCCTGCGCACCCGTCGGTCTTCGGCCGCCTCACGGTGGCAGGAGAGCCGCGCGATGTCGAAGCAGTCGGCGGGATCGTCTACCTCGCCGACAGCGACCTGGGCCTGCGAATCGTTGACTTCAGCGATCCTGCGAACCCAGTCGAGCTGAGTAGCCTGGCGAGCCCCGGCTCCGCATGGGAGGTGGCTGTGGCGTTGCCTTATGCCTACCTCGCGGACTTCGATGGGGGGCTGCGAGTCATCGATGTTTCGGTCCCGTCGGCGCCAGTCGAGGTGGGGGAGTATCGGCCCGCCGACGCACCTTACGTGCTCCACGTAGCGCTCGACGGCGACATCGCCGCGGTCACCGTCTGGGACGGCGGTGGCGGTTCGCTGCGCACGCTCGGAATTGCCGATCCCACCGCGCCGCAGGAGCTCGGCGTCTTCTCGATGATCGACGGGCCAACTGCCCTCGCGGTCATCGAATCCACCGCCTATGTTGCGGAGGGCTACTACGGCGGGGTTCACGAGGTGGACATCTCAGACCCGGCGTCGCCGAGCCTTGCCGATCGGGTCCGTGGATACCCGGACGACGTCACGGCGCTGGCGGCCAGCGAACGCTGGTTGATTGGCGGAATCCCGAGCATTGGAGCGGTTGTGCACGACCGCGCCGGTGGCTCCGGGACCTCGCGTGGCTGGTACGAGACCGTAGGCCCGGTCGTCTCCGTCGCCGCCGCCGCCGGCCGCGTCTACGCCGGTGGCGGGGGCATGCGAATAGTTGACGCCGAAAATCCCCGTGGTCTCGTCGAACTCGGTGCCTGGGAGGACGTCGAGGACGGGAGGCCGGTCTTCGGGTGGGTCGGAGCTGCGGCGGTCGCCGGCAACAACGCCTACCTCGGCTGGAGTAACACTGGCCTGGTGGTGCTCGACGTCTCGCAGCCGGCGGCAACGATCGAGGTTGCTTCGGTCCCGTCCCTCCGCGGCCTGGTGAAGGACTTGGCGGTCGCTGGTGATTACCTCTTGGTCGCCGCCGGTGGGCTCGAGGTTCTGGACGTCTCGCGGCCGGAGGCGCCGCTGGCTGTGGCGAGTCTCCCGCTCGCCGGCGCCACCAGGCTCGCTGTCACCGGCGACATCGCGCTGCTTACCCTGTGGGGAGCCGCGGGGGAGGCCCTCGCCGTGGTCGACCTCACGACGCCCACTGCGCCGGTCCTGGTAGCGACCCTGCCGCTGCCGTGCCCGCCGGCGGACGTTGTCGCGGCCGGCGGCTTCGCCTTTGTCGGCTGCGCCACCTCGGGGGTGGCGGCCATCGATCTCGCTGTCCCTTCCGCACCCGTGGTGGTCGGCTGGCTCGGCCGGCCGGCTGCGGTCAACGTCGGCGCGCTCGCGGTTTCGAACAACTGCCTGTATGTGCTCGAAGGTGACGGCGGCGCCGGCGGGGGGTGGTTGCGGGCGGTGGATATCGCTGATCCATCTGCGATGCGAAGCGTGGGAGTCGCCGCGACCGGCGGCGGGGCGCACGACCTGACCATGGTGGGCAGAAAGGTGGCGGTGGCCGACGGAGACGGCGGGGTGGCGCTATTCGCCCCGACGTCGTGTTCGTGTGGCCTGATCCGAAAGCCGTCGTCGCTGGACTGAGCACGATCGCTGCATAGCCGTCCGCAGCCGAGAACTGCTGAATAATACAAAAGGACAGAAGACAAAAGGTGCCACAAAAGGTGCCATGCCCGATATTCTGCTGTAATGATCGAAACGTAGGTTTGAAGAGGTGATTTGCCGAGGCCGGATCGGGTATTCGTCGAAGGTGGGGCATACCGCGTTGCAATGGTGGTGTTGAGGGTTGATGCACCGCAATCGGACGGCGGGTGTCAGCCTTCAATCGCGCGCTGAACCAACAGTTCCTCCAGGTCGCGACGACTGTCGAGGATGGCGAGGATCACCACCTCGTGATGGACGATTCGGAATACCAGGCGGTATGGGCGTTCGATGATCTCTCGATACTCGAAAAGGCCGACCTCATGCAGCTCTGGGACCGAACGGAATCGGCGCGGCATCGTCGTTAGCGACCCGATGCTGTGACGAAGCGTTTCGTAGAGTTGCAGGGCTTGGTCGACGCACCGCTCCGCAGCGATGTACTCCAGTATCTCGTCGAGGTCGCGGGCCGCTGTCCGAGTCCACGTGATGTCAAACACGTCGGACATCAGTTTCAGTCACTC
>CAZCEX010000622.1:0-2732 GCA_964497785.1 uncultured Thermoanaerobaculia bacterium
ACGGCGCCATTCGCCTCGCCCTGCGCCACCCCGAAGTCTTCGGCGGCGCGAGCATCGACGCCGGCTTCATGGCCATCATCGAGGGCTATCTGCCTCGCCAGCTCGAGAATCTCGTCTTCCTTGCAACTCTTCTGAACGAAGGTCCGCCCTTCGACTTCGCGCCCGCAAACGGCTCGTCCTCGCTGGGGATTTTTTCTTTCTGCGCCGCCTTCACTGCCAACATGGACAATCCGCCGTGGTACGTGGACTTTGTCCTCGACGAGAACGGCGAGATCGTCGATGCCGTCGAACAGAGCCTCATCGCCCAGTCGCCGCCGGCGTTGGTGCACGCATACGCCGGCTCCGAGCACCCGCTCGATCTCTTCCTCCGCATCGGTGACGGCGGCGACGAGTACGCGGACACCTTCTGGCCGGTGATCGACGCCCTCGAGTCCGAGGGCCTCCCCCACCTCGTGCGGACTTTCGACGGGAACCACTGGACCCCCGAGCTCAACACAAAGCTCGCGGTGAACCTGACCTACATCATGCCGATCAAAGCCTCGGCGGAGATCAGCCCGCGCGTGGCCGACCCGCGGCTGTACCCGAATTCACTGCAGGTGGTGCTTGAGCTGCCGGGCGACCTCGAAGCTGCCGACGTCGACTGCTCGACCCTGGCCCTCGTCGAGGCCGGCGGACACCGATTGTCGCACCCTGTCCCCTTTCTCACCCGGACCTGCGAGGTCGCGAACACGAACGGTAACGACCGCGAGGACGTGACCGCGTGGCTGCCGTGTACTGCCGTTGTCGAGGCGGCGCTCGCGGCCGGCGCCCTTCCGGGGCAGCAGGTCGCGCTCACCGTGCGCGGCGAGCTCGTCGACGGCCGCTTCTTCCGCGCTTCCGACACGGTGACCCTGGCGAGCGAGTCCGCGGTCGGCTTCGCTCTCGAGTGATGCGGCGACGGGGTCCACGGCGGCGGCCGGAGCCCCTTAGCCCGCATTATTCACCGGGATTCGTCGCGAGGGCGGCGAGGTGCGGTGCTCAGTGGCGTTTGCGACCCGAGGGGCGCGGAGGCGTAGTTGACACTACGTTGAGCACCCCGAGGCGAGCAAACGCCGCTGAGTGCGGTGCACCGCCGCCCACAGTAGAAGGCTGGTGAATAATGCGTGTTAGCCCTTCGGGCGCACGACCTCCCAAAACTCGGGGGAGTCCCACAGCGGCTCGAGGTCGGGGTTGCAGTGCAAGCCGACGACAGGTGTGAAATCACGCTTGGCGTCGCATTGATCGGCCAGACGCAGGGGAATGGCCTCCGAACTTCCGCAGGATCCGCAAACCTGGAACTTCCCCTGATCCTATGTGCTAATCTGAAATTATGATCGACAACAAGGGTCCGAGAACCGAAACGGGAAGGTTCCTTCCATCGGGCACGACCCTTGGGCCGTATGAGCTTCGCAGCCTGGTAGGTTCGGGGGGGATGGGTGAGGTCTATCAGGCCCACGACAGCCGCCTCGGCCGGGACGTGGCGGTCAAAGTGTTGCCCTCGGCTGTCGGGCGAGACCCTGAGCGGGTTCGACGATTTGATATCGAGGCACGGGCCACCGCAGCCCTCTCCCACCCGAATATCCTGGCGGTGTACGACCTCGGTTGGCACGAGGGCGCCCCTTATCTTGTGACCGAGCTTCTCGAGGGCGAAGATCTACGCCAACGACTTGCCGGCGGAGCGGTGACGACTCGAGATGCGGTCGAGGTGGCGATCCAGGCGGCGCGGGCTCTTTCGTTCGCACACGACCGCAATATCGTCCACCGCGACCTGAAACCCGGCAATCTCTTTGTGACCCATGACGGTCAACTCAAAATCCTCGACTTCGGCCTTGCCCGGTTGGCTCCACACTCTTCAGAAACATTGGATTCCCTGGCAGCCACCGAAGACGAGGGCACTGCTGCAGGAACCGTTCTCGGAACAGTAGGTTACATGGCGCCCGAGCAGGTGCGCGGAGAGGTTGCCGACAGCAGATCCGATATCTTCTCATTGGGCGTGGTGCTCTACGAACTGCTGGCGAAACGTGCGCCTTTTGCACGGGCCACAACCGCTGAAACCCTGTCGGCAGTGCTCCGGGATGACCCTCCACCTCTGCCCTCTACCGCAGGCGATGCGAATCCGGCCCTTGCCAGCATTGTTGAACGCTGCCTCGCCAAGCGCCCGGAGGATCGATTCCAGTCGGCCCACGACCTGGCCCTGGCTCTGGAGGCCGTATCCAGTCCGAGCTGGACGGAATCCACTTCTGGCGAACCGCAGCTGAATCGACGCCGCACATTTCGCATCGCAGCTGTCGCCGCAACCGTGGTGCTTGCTCTGGTGGCGGGCGCGATGCTGATGCGGTTTTTTCCCAGCGGGAACACACCGGCGGCTGCTCCACCAGAGGAGGTCGCCACACCCGCGCCACGCCCACCCCAGAACCGGGTTGTGATCCTCCCCTTCGTCAACAAGACCGGGGACCCGGTCAACGACGCCATGGGCCAGGCCCTGGCGGCCAGGGTGTGGGGTGCCGTGGCTGAGGATTCAGACGTCGATGTGGTACCGATGGCTGAGGTGGATGAGGCGCTGGCCTCCGCGGTTGCCATCGATTCCAGCATTGCCGCAGCCGTGAATGCCTTCGTCGAGGTATCCGGCTCAATCTCTCCCGAGGGCAGTGGCTATCGCATCCAGGCCGTGGTCCGTGACCTGATCTCGGGTCATCTGCGGCCGGTCGAGGTGG
>CAZCEX010000623.1:0-2717 GCA_964497785.1 uncultured Thermoanaerobaculia bacterium
TTCATGCGCAGCAGGCTCAGTCTCGCTGATATCGACGCCTATCGTTGACGACCGCTGTATCCTCCACTACCAATGGTTATCAAAGGCATCTTCTTCGACCTCTATGGAACGCTCCTCATGTACGGAGACATGGACAGCGCGTGGCGGGGCTGGCTTCGTTCCCTGCATGACAGCCTCGACCGGTTCGGCTTTCCAATCGACCGGTCGGTCCTTGCCGAGGCCTGTGACGGGTTCTTCTCCAGGCCGGAACCACAGCATCGTGATGACGACCTGACAGTCTACGAGCGCAGGCTCGAAAAGCTCTTCGGGGGCCTCGACATTACCGTAGGGCCCGCTCAGCTGGCGGAGGCGGCAAACCGGTCGGTCGAGGCCTGGCAGGAACAGGTCCACCTCGATCCCGAGGCAATTCCGATGCTGGAGTTCGCTCGGAGCTCCTTCGATCTGGCGCTCGTCTCGAACTTCGACCACCCTCCCCATGTCCGGAAAGTCCTGCAATCCACCGGGCTGGCACCTTTCTTCGACGTCGTCGTGATTTCCGGCGATGTCGGCGTCAAGAAACCGGACCCCAGGATCTTCGACCCGGCTCTCAAGCGTTGCCAATTGCGACCCAATCAGGTCGTTTACGTCGGTGACAGTCTGGAGGACTTTCAGGGCGCCACGGCTGCGAAGCTGACACCGATCATCATCCGTCGTTATTCGGGTGATCGGTCGGGCGTTGCCGTCGACTTTCGTCAGGCATCTCGCGTTGCGCACACGTCGATTGCTCGCGCTGAGTATCGCATTCAGAGTCTTGGGCAGATCAAACAGCTGCAGATTCTCGAGGATAGACCGAACACCGTATAGACCCTGACACTATCGCGGAGCCGTGGACCGTATCCCAATGGCCTGTTGCAAAAGACGGTGAGGCCGGGGTCAGGAGCCCGTTTCACTTCGCGGTCCACATTCGTTCTCAGTCCGAGATGAGGCTCAGTACTGAAGCTCCGGCGCCACCGTTCCAGATCTGTGAGACCTCGTCGGCAGTGAGGGCCCGATCCCATAGTGCGACGTCGTCGATTTCGCCTTTGAAGAAGTGCGAGAGGTCCGACTTGGCGCCCGCCACCAGATCCGCGGTGCACACCTGGATGGGCCGTCTCAGGGGATCGAAGGCGACGGCGCCTTCCGACCCGTCGTAGTAGAACCTGAGCGCCCCGTCGTACATGTCGTAGGTCATCGCGAAGTGGTACCACACCCCGAGGGGCACAAGGTCTGGCAGGTGGGCCAGGATTGTGACCCCTGAGCCGCCGTCTTCGACCGTGAGGGCTGCCCGAGGGGCACCTTGGTTCAAAGGGTTGTCGACATGGCAGGGAATAAGCTGCCACGAGGAGTTCGCATACGAGTCCCTTTTGGACAGTGCGACGCTGATGTCGGGACGATGCGTGACCCTGATCCATGCCGAAAGAGTCATGGCGCCATCCAGGTCGAGGCTCGTATCGTTGTCGAAGTTGACGTGGTCGTCGACGCCGTCGAAGGTGAGCCCGGTCCCGAACATGCCCGGCACCCAGTCATTCGGCGGGTCCATGTTGACGAGCGAGCCGTGGTTGGCGCCCACGTTGTCGGCGACCGTGGCGCTTCCGACGCCGTCGTTGAGAGTCCAGTAGGAGATCAGGCCGGCCCCGAAATCCCGGGTCCCACCCTCTGCAAACGACCACGAGGCCACGTCTCCCGATTCGAAGCCGTCTGCGAAGAGGCCCGCAAAAACGCGAGTGGCCTGCACGCTGGTCCCCGACGAATCCGTACCGGCCGAACTCGCGCTTCTCCAAACCAGCAGGTCGTTCACGAGATCCGCCTGGTCCTGGTCGCCGCTCGTCTGCCTGTTGACCTGAAAAGGGTCGCTCGCCGCGACGCCGTCCCAGCCCACCCTGCGCGCCCGAATGCCCGACCCCGAAAGGTCGCTGCCAAGCGGATCCACCCCGTTCCAGCTGATCAACAAGCCGCCGCCCGGATCCGGGGCCACCGAAGGCCCGAGGACTGAATTCGCGGTATGGACGTTTACCGGGAAAGGGCCGGCTATCGGGCTCGTGGGGGAGTCGTAGATTCGCGCCTCGATGAAGTGGCCGGTCTCGCCGCACACCGAGAGGTCGGGCTGCGACCAGGCAACCACGAAGCCCTCGAGGTCGGCCGTCACCACCGGATCGGCCACCGGTGCAACGGTGTTTGTATTGACGTGGAACGAGCCGCCGAGCAACGAGCCGTCGGCGGCCGATACGCGCTGTGCCTCGACATGTCGGATGTCGTCGCAGACGCCACCGCCTCCCCCCGCGTCGGGATAGTGCCTGTTCCAGACGACGAGAAAGTCCCCTCCTGACAGCCTCGCAACGTCCGAACTCCCGACCCCACCTACCATGTTGCCGTCGTAGTCGCTGTAGTGACATTCAAAGTCCGTCCGACTGCCGACCGGGGAACCATCCACCGCATAGAGCCGTCCCTGGATGCACTTCTTATAGAAATTCCAGTCTCCAAAGTAGGCATAGTCATACGACCAGACGACCATGAACTGGCCCGACGAGTCCGACGCGATGGACGGCAAACTCAGGTCATGGTAGGTGCCAGAAGAGTGGGACCGGGACTCCACCACGAACTCACCGTTCACGGGCGTGCCGTTGCTTGCAAAGACCTGTCCCTTCAGTGACCATGCCCAGTCGTCCCAGAACTCGTAGGTCTTCCAGACCACGATGAAG
>CAZCEX010000624.1:0-2694 GCA_964497785.1 uncultured Thermoanaerobaculia bacterium
CGGGCAGGCTGGAGCTGTTGAGAGTCGACAGGTCGACGAACTCACCCTTGAGCAGGCCGGTGCCTGCATCGAGACCGAGCAGGGTGACGGTGATGCGCTGCGCGTCGAGAGCGCCGCTCGTCGCGTCGTTGTTGTCTGACAAGCCCGATACCGAGCCTTGCGTCTGGTATGGGTTGGGGATGTAGGCGTATCCGGAACCGCTGTCGAAGGCAATGCGGTTTTCCTGGAACAGCAGGGCGCCGGTCGCGGCATCGACGACAGTCAGAAAATCGCCAAGCGGATCGGATGAAAATACTGTGAGCTGCCACCCGAGGGTCAGCCGCTGCTCGCTGAGCGGAAACCAGACGAGCTCGGAGATGGTCGGCAGGCGAAGCTCTGCGGGGTGGCCGACGACCTTGCCGGCCGTGAGGCGGGCGATGTTTTCGGCCTGGGAAAGAGTCAGAACCGGTTCAGAACTCGAAACCTGCAGTGCTGGCGGGTAGGTCGAACGGTGCACGGTGTGCACTCTGCCCTGCGCGTCCTGGTGAACGGATATCAGAGTACCGAAGATCGGCCGACCCTGATGGAGCTGTCGGAAACGGGTGTGGCTGCTGGCGAGCCCGTTTTTGAACTGCACGAGCTCGAGATCCGATGTCTCGACATCGAGTCCGAGGGAGGCGGCGTGCCGGTCGAGGAAGGTCCTGGCGCCGACCGCAGACCTGGACATGGGTTCGTCGAACGTGCAGGTCCTGAGGGAGACCGATCGTCCCCACTCCTGCACCGACGCACATGGGCGCTCGGCCGCCAGGCTCGCAACTGGAGCGGTCGATATCAGGATCAGAACGGCGACGATCGTCCTGAGGGGGTTGCCGCCGTGGTGATTGTGATTCATGCTCGATCTCTCCTTCGTTGACTCTGCAGTTTCGGTCAGGCCTTCCGGCAGCAGTTGTTATAGGGTGACTTGAACGATTGCTCAAGAATGAAGAAAAGATTATGCCATGGAAAAAAGAAATCTCTAAACGAGAGCCTTTCGTCGCATGCGCCGCGTGCAGACGACGCCTGCCACCCCACCAGCCCACAGACTCAATACGAAGGCGGGGACAAGGGCCGGACCGAGCAGACGCAATGGAATCCAGGCGAGAATAAAGGTCCACAAGAAGGACTTCGACCCGAAGAGCAGTCCCGTTACCAGACCGAGCAGTGCAAACACTGCGCCGAGAGCGCCCCAACTCAGGATGATCGGGTCGATCGGCACGTGGCCGGCCAACCAGGTGATCGCCGGGCTGGTGGGGTTTGCAAAAGCGAATGTGCCGGCGACCGGAATCGCGAGGCCGAGGAGCAAGGCCCCGATCATCCGTGCGACCGTGAAGTTGTCGGCAAAGGGGTTGAGGAAGTTGCTGATTCCACGAAGGCCGGTCTTGACGGTCGGGTGGAGCAGTCCCGCCTCGGGGTCGGTGCGCAGTGCGCCGTGTTCCACCTGGAATCGAGACCACCTCTCGTGGTGCTCCTGCAGCAAGGGGACCAGGTCCTCGGCCTTTGCAAAAAGCGGTTCCCGAATTTTGTACGTCGAAGTGCGCTGGCGGTGGGCGGCGACCAGGTCCGCCGGACTATGCACGGTGCGTCGCACTGCAATGTCGAGGTGGGGCGGTTCGGCGAAGACCGACGAAACATCGCCGTTGCGTGTGCTTGCCCCGGTCCCGTCTGCGTATCTGGTCATGACCTCGAGGTAGTTCAATGCCGTTGGTGTCTGGTTGAAGCTGGCTTCAGCTCGCAAAAGCATGGCGTGCACCATCTCCGGGTCGACCTCGGAGAGGTAGGAGCGCACGAGGTTGAACCCCTGCAGGTTGGCCACCCTGTAGGTCCGTGCCGAACCCAAGCCGAGCGGGCCGAGGGACCGGTCGATGTCGTCGAAGTAGAGGCGTTGGCCATCTGTGAGCTCGGATTCTGCAACATCCTCAATTTCGAGCTGAACCGGCATCCATACGCGCCTGGTGATCAGCGGCAGACCGACGACGAAAAACAAACCGACGATGACGAGAAAAAGAATGAGGTCAGGGGCCATTTTCCCCTCCATCATACGTGGGGCTCTCCAGACCGGGTAACATCTTCAACATGAGAGTCCTCAAGTCGAACCTGCGGCAACGTGCTGAGCAGGGACCCGGGATCCAGAACCGCGACCGGCGACGGCGTGGTCCCGACGAGTCGGCCTTCGGGGCGGCGGTCCGTTGGGTGCTCGGCGGCGGCGCGGCCCGGACCACTCCTGGCAGTGAGCTTGGTCTGGTGGCTTTCCCAGACCTCCTGCGACCGGAAGGTGGCCCGGTTCCCGACCAGGGACCACTCGAGAACATGCTCGACCTGGCATTCCTCGGGCGGGCCTCGGCCGGTGAGCTCGATCGACTCCTCGAGAGCATGCCGGCGGGCGAAACACTCTGGGACCCGGCTCATTTCAGTGATGATCTCTTCCTGTCGGAGCTGGTTCGAGACTGCTTCCGACTTGAGATCCGCGGTACGAGGCTTGCGGTATACCGAAAATTCATCGAGAGGGTGCTTGCTCACCCGCCGGACGACGCGGACACCATCAGATTTCGCCAGGGCATTCTCAGCGAGATGGACAGACAGCCTTCTCTGGCTGAAGCGGCGGAGGGATTGCTTCTTGAGATGACCCACCTGTTGTCGCTGCTGCGCGCGTCGAGAGACGACGCTCGCCTCGAGCCG
>CAZCEX010000625.1:0-2684 GCA_964497785.1 uncultured Thermoanaerobaculia bacterium
GGAAAACTCACCGATCGAAATCTCTGCTCAACTCTCTCGTTTGAAGCACGTTACGAAACGTCTCTCGTGCACCTGCCTCGAATATTCGAAGTAGTCTGGGGGTAAGTGGCTAATCCCCATACATCCCGTCGATGAGATCCTGATGGTCCTTCTCGACGATCCTGCGCTTGACCTTCATGGTCGGGGTCAGGTGCCCGCTTTCGATCGACAGCATGAGCGGCAGAACGACGAACTTCTTGATCTGCTCGTAGCGAGCGAGACCTTCATTGGTTTCGTTGATGACCTTTTCGTAAAGGGTAACGATTCGGGGATGATTGGCCAACTCGTGAACCGTCGATCCTTCTATTCCTTCGCTCTTGGCCCACGGTAGCAGCTCTTCTTCGTTGGGAGAGATCAGGGCGATGACGAAAGGCTTTTTGTCACCGATGAGGACGACGTTGTCGACGAAAATCGATCGTTTGATCTGGTTTTCGATGGGCTGTGGGGCGATGTTCTTGCCGCCCGCGTTGACGATGATGTCCTTTTTTCGATCGGTGATGTGAATGAAGCCCTCGTCGTCGATTTCGGCAATGTCGCCGGTGAGGAAGAAGCCGTCTTCGTCGAAGACCTCGGCCGTCTTCTCGGGCAGGTTCCAGTAGCTCTTCATGATGCTCGGTCCTTTGGCACAGAGCTCGCCGTCCTCGGCGATTTTTACCTCGACGTTGTCAATCGCTTTTCCGACGGTGCCGAGCTTCGTCATGTTCGGTGTCGCACCATTGACGGCTATGACCGGGGAGGTCTCGGTAAGCCCGTACCCCTCGAGCACCCACACGCCGATCGATTGAAGAAACTCGGCAACAAAGATCGGTAGCGGGGCGCCCCCGGACACACACAGTCGGATACGCCCGCCGAGACCTTCGCGGACCTTCGACAGAACGAGCTTTTCGGCCAGAGAGTGCATCAAGCTGCCGTAGGGCTTTCCGCTCAGCCTCTTCGGGTACGCCGCCTTTCCCTGTTTCAGCGCCCAGTTGAACAGCGCCCGCCGCAGGGGGGGGGCAGCGCTCACCTTGGCCTGAATCTTGTCGTGAATCTTCTCATAGAGCCTCGGAACCCCAGCGAACACCGTCGGTCGGACCTCACCGAGAAGGTCAGCCACGTGGTAGACGGAGCAGTAGGCCTTGCTGACGCCGACATACATGTAGAGGTAACCCAGCATGCGTTCGAATACGTGACACAGAGGTAGGAACTCGAGGGCGAAGTCTTTGTCCGACTGGATGATGGCACGAGTCGCCGATGGCAGGACGTTCTCGACCAGGTTGCCGTGGGTCAACTCGACGCCTTTTGGGTTGCCGGTTGTGCCGGAGGTGTAGATCAAGGTCAGAGTGTCCTCGGCCGTGACCTCAGCGGCTCGTTTCCAGAAGAGCTCGCCGGCGTCCTTGCTCGATCCCGAAGCGACAACCTCCTCAAGGGAGAGCACACCTTTCTCGGTCTCGCCCTCAACCTGGATCAGGTGCTTGAGGTTCGGGCACTGATCCATGATGTTGATGAACTTCTTCATCTGCTCGGCGTTCTCGACAATGGCGATCTTGGCGTCCGAGTCCTTGGCCTGGTAGGCGATCTGCTCGGGTGTCAGCGTGCCATAGACGGGTACGTCGACGGCGCCGAGATCGATGGTGGCAAGATCCGCCATGTGCCATTCCGGGCGGTTGTCCATATGGATGATCAACCGATCCGCCTTCTTCAGGCCCAGCTTCTTGAGACCGTTGGCGAGTGCCGCAGTAGTTTTGAAGAACTGCTCGGTCGAGAGCGCCGTCTTGCCACCCGGAAAGAAGTGGAAGTAGTGCTCGTCACGGGGTTTCTCGGTTTCGCAGCGATAGAGGTCGAGGACATTGTTGATGGTCATCGAGCGGCTCCCTCCTGGATTTCACATGGGACAATGCCCTGAAAGAGCATCTCCAGGAGGGGTGCCTGGTGGCGAACCAGGTCGCCGGGGTGCTCCGCCAATATCCACCGGTTCACCAACTCGTCGACCGCGCCGAAAACCACATTGGTCACGAGACCAGCGCTGATATCCCGGCGGAACCGCCCCATTTCCTGCCCCTCTTTGACGATGTCGTTCAAGAGACCCAAATACTCGCCGAGTTTACCACGGGAGAGCATGTTCATGAATCGGCGTGTGTGGCGGGTTTCGATTTGCAGAACGTGCGCCAGTGCCCGGTCACGCCCGATGGATTCGAGGTGGAGGTGGACCATGACCCTGAGCTTGTCGACCGGATCCTTCAGACCTGCCATTTCGTTTTTCAGTTGATCGATGAACTTACCGAGAACGTCGTCGAAGACCGAAAGCAGGAGATGTTCTTTGCCGTCGAAATAGAGGTAGAGGGTGCCGTCGGCGACGCCCGCTGCTTTGGCGACGTCGGTCATCCGAGCCGAGTAGTAGCCTTCACGAGCGAAGACCTCGATCGCTGCCCGGAGGATCTTCGTTCGTTTGAACTCGCGCGGTGTGAGCTGGCGAGCGATGTCACTTTCCGGCATGTTACCCCCTTGTGAATGAACGCTCATTCATATTTCCGCAACTGGTCCATTCTGTCAAGCGACGACCGTGCCGGAGGGGAGTATGATCCCTAGGAGGGTGTAGTGCATAGAATTGGCGGCGCCTTTCGGGTGTCGTTTGGCCCATTTTTTGGCGTATTTTTGGCCCATAC
>CAZCEX010000626.1:0-2675 GCA_964497785.1 uncultured Thermoanaerobaculia bacterium
CGAGCCATTCATCAGGATTTCATCGGCAGTCTCAACGTCGGACCAGGTTTGAGAGTGGCGTATCCGCTGCGCAGGTGTCAAGTAAGTGAGTTTCGCATTTTTGGATCTCAACGATGATCGGAGATTCTTCGGCGTGGCGTTTTCGACCATCCCTTGGCAAAGCCCGGGCGCCCGACGGCGATAATTCGCGGATGGGTGCCGCAAATTTTCGTTGACAGCCGTTCTATACAAGTTATATATTGTTTTCGTGGATCTCGTTCGAATCCTCACTCTCGATGACGGGCCAGCCCGGACAGCTGCGCTCATTGCGTGGATTCAGAGTCTATTCCCCGATCGCGATACCGCGCCGGTTGTCGTGGGTGGCGCCGCAGTCGAGCTTCTGACCGGCGGCGCGTATACGACGGGCGATCTCGATCTGGTTGGACATGTTCCCCGTTCGGTCTCGGTGGCTCTTTCCGAAGCAGGGTTCGAGCGCATAGGGCGTCACTGGATCCGCGAAAAGGGACAGGTATTCCTCGAGTTTCCAGGAGAGTGCCTCGGGGTGAACGAGGTCTCTTCGTGGCGGAACATCCTGAAGCAAAGTGTCAGGATCATCTCGACGGAAGACCTCCTGGTCGATCGCCTGGGTGCGTGGCAGTATTGGCAGTCTTCGGTGGATGGTGCCAATGCCTACCTGTTGTGGGAGGCGCAAAAGAAGAAGATCGACTTCGAAAGGTTGGAGCGTCGAGTGTCCGAGGAGGGTTGGCAGATCGCGGCCGAGGCGCTCAAGGGGTTCGTTGCGCGATGGACGGATGAACGACCATCACCGCGGGAGATTGAGTCATGGGCGAATCGCGGACCATAATCGGCGGAATTCTGGAAAAGGGCACAACCGGGCTCGTTAGGGGACGACCGAGATCCTACGTAGAGTGGGCGACGTTGAGGAGATGGGGGAAGCTGCCGCCGTGGGAGGTCGATATCCCAGGATTCCTCCTGCGACTCGCACGCGAGACGGCCGCCATGAAACAGACCGAGCTTGCCGAACGGATCGGCATCACCCAGCAGGCGGTGTCTCAGGCGGAGCGGTGGACATCCAATACCACAGTGAATCTCATGCGCCGGTGGTTCGGCGCTTGCGGCTATCGGCTCGAGCTCACTTTGCACCGGGGAGAGGCAGGTTTCCTGCCTCGGCCTGCTCGCCGCACAACGTCAGCCCTTCGGCGCCAATCTCGACCTGTCGAACGTTAAGAACCCGGCTACCAATGAAATGACGCAAAAGAGCGCGATGGCAGCGCGGCTCTTCGACGAGGTTCGTGCCATGACGTGGCGATTGCTGAACCCGAGGTCGTGAGCAACGGCGCAGTGCTGTTACCGGTTTGCACGGAGGCGCGCCAGGAGGTGGCGTTGCGGCGATATCACTCGTGGTTGGCCCAGAGGGCGGAGGAGACCGACGCCACCCAGTCGAAAGTTGCCGGTGTTCTGGAGGCGATGGATGTGAGCGTGGTAATCAGTAGCCAGAAGGCGAAAAACGGGAAGATCTCAGTAATGGACGGAGGCCAACTGGTGCTCGCATCGACCGGGATGTCCGACGATCCTTGGGTCAAGATCAAGCCGGCTTGGCTGGAGATTGAAGGAACGGAGCTGGCCGTGCTTGACCTCGGTGGAGAACGCTCTTTGCAGTAGGACACTCTGATCTCGGCGCCTCAGTTGAGATATTGGTGGCAGTCGATGCGCCAGCTGTCGAGATCGAGGTTCTTCTTCAACCAGGAGTAGGCCAGATTGTTGAAGTAGGGGCAGAACTCGAGCGGGTCACCCGTGTACTCGACCCCTACCACGGCTTTTCCGGCGTCGATGAACGGCTGCAGCAGATCGCATTCGTTCCACTCGTAACACTCTTCGTTCAGGGCCCAGTCGAAGTCGTCAACGAGGTCCACGACCTGGTCGAGGTCGTTTTTGAGGGCGATCGAGAGGTTGCGCGCATGAGCCTGATCCGCGAGGAACCGGTTGAAGACGAGCTGGTCGTTTGCAATCAGTGGGAAACCGCTGGAGTTCGAATAGCCGTCCACGTTGTCCGGTTCGACACCGTCACAACCTTTCGTTACGGCGAGGTCGAACCGAGCCTCGAGAATCGGTCCGAGGATGTCGAGTCTGCGGATGTCGACCCAGCGTTCGTCGGGCCAGCCGTCGAGGGTGTTGCCGAGGACTTCGGATGGGTAGGCAGCCGCGTCAGGGCGCCAGTCCTCCCACGAACCGGCGCTGAGGTAGCAGATTACGATTCGGCCGTCTGCGTGCAGAACGTCGATGATAGAGGCAGGGGTGTCGAAGAGGTCAATATCGTACATCTCGACATCGACCGAGGTGTCGATGCCCCCGGTGAGCTGCCACTGCCACGAGATCCCCGGCAGCGGTTTCCACCAGGAGGGCTCGGTCAGGGACCAGGCCGAGGTGTTACCGGACTCGAAACCGTCGGAGAATATGTGGTCCCCCTGCCCGAACGCGGGAGCGGCAAGCAGAACAATAGAAAGTGCAGCGGCTGTTGTTGCTTTGGTGATCTGGCGCCTCCTCTGCATTCACCATGATAACCTGAAGCGGAGAGGCACATATGAGTCATGAGTTCGAGGCGATTCGCGAGATCCTCCACAAGGCGTACCAGGTCGAGGTTGACGGATACACCTTCTACTCCATGGCGGCGGACA
>CAZCEX010000627.1:0-2666 GCA_964497785.1 uncultured Thermoanaerobaculia bacterium
CGTGTACAGTGGGCTGCGCATCACCGGTCAGAAGATGTCCGATCAACGGATTCTCTTTGCAGGAGCCGGCGCGTCGGCTCAAGGCATTTCGGACCTTCTGGTCTCGGCAATGCTCGAAGACGGCCTGTCTCTGGAAGAAGCCAGGCGGCACATCTGGACTGTCGATAGCCGCGGACTAGTTACGAAAGAGCGAACTGGTTTAGAGGACTTCAAAGCAGCGTATGCAAGGGATGCGGAGGAAGTCGCCGGCTACGCCTGTGAGGATCGTTCGAAGATCACACTCGAGGAGGCCGTGGCAAACGCCAAGCCGACAATCCTGATTGGAAGCTCGGGTACACCCGGCATGTTCACCGAAACAGTGGTGCGAGCGATGGCGGCCGCAAATGAACGCCCAATGGTGTTCCCACTGTCGAATCCAACGAGCCAGAGCGAATGCACGGCCGAGCAGGCTATTCAATGGTCGGGTGGCAGCGCTATCGTCGCGACGGGAAGCCCATTTGATCCAGTTGTGTATGATGGAAAGACACATCGCATCGGTCAGGGTAACAACGCATACATCTTTCCGGGCGTTGGACTCGGAGTGTGGGTGGGGATGGTGAGGCGCATAACGGATGGCATGTTCCTCGCCGCGGCCAAGGCGCTCGCAGCGAAGGTCACTGACGAGGATCTGGCGGAGGTCGCAGTCTATCCAGAGCTACGGCGGATTCGCGAGTGCTCTCACGCGGTGGCTTGTGCCGTGATCCGTCGTGCGGTGGATGAAGGGCACGCCGATGAGGGAGTTCTAACCGATCTGGAAGATAGAGTCACAAGGACCATGTGGCAGCCGGACTACTGTCCAATTCGCTACAGACCGCACGAAGCCTGACCCAAGTCGAACCTGTGCCGGTTGCTTCGCCGGCACAGGTTTTCGCCTCAGTACGGAGCCTCTTCCACGTGGAGAGAGCCGTCGAGAAGGATCGCTTGCAGTGTTTCACCTTCCGCGACTTCCCGCATTTCACTTGGTACGATTACCAATGCATTGGCCTTGGCCATCGACGTGAGGATCCCTGAACCCTGAGAGCCCGTTGCTGAGGCCGTCAACTTGCCGTCGCGTTGTTCGACCGTGGCGCGCACGAAGTCGCGCCTCGAGGTTCCTGATCGATATGCCTCGCTGATGCGGACAGATACCGTACCTCGGTACGGATTCGCCAGCCCAAGCATCTTCCTTATGGCTGGTCGCACGAACAATTCGAAGGTCACCATTGTACTGACTGGATTCCCCGGAAGTCCAATCCAAGGGCAGCCGTTCAGAACTCCAAATGCGACCGGCTTACCGGGCCGCATCTTGATGCGCCAGAACTTCAGTTCCCCGCCAAGCTCTTCGAATACGTTCTTGAGATGGTCGTGCTCGCCGACGCTCACGCCCCCCGATGTGACCAACATATCCAGGTCAGCGGAGAGGCTCATGCGCGCCCGAATGTCTTCGGGGTCGTCCTTTGCAATCCCGAGGGGAACCGGCATTCCCCCCGCCTGTTTGATGGCTGAGAGCAGCGTGTAGGTGTTCGACGACCCAATCTTGGAGCCATTCAGAATGGCCTCCTTCTCGTCGAGATCGGCAATTTCGTCGCCCGATGTCATCACGCCGATTCGGGGTCGCCGGTACACCGGCACCGGATCCCGAGCCACAGACGCCAGAAGTCCCAAATGTGCGGGCTTCAGCTCCGTGCCCGAGGACATTACAACTGCCCCACGCCGCAAGTCTTCGCCGGCGGGCCGGATGTTTCCTGATGCGTCCGAGTCCTTATCGATGCGGACCACGGTATCGGAAATACGCGTCGCATATTCTTGACGCGTAACTCCATCTGCCCCGGTCGGTATTG
This sequence comes from uncultured Thermoanaerobaculia bacterium, assembly GCA_964497785.1. GTDB lineage: Bacteria > Acidobacteriota > Thermoanaerobaculia > Thermoanaerobaculales > Sulfomarinibacteraceae > CAZCEX01. The sequence goes on from CAZCEX010000627.1 coordinate 1,860, forward strand.
GGGCGCCCGTGAAGATCCGCGAGCATTGACCTTTGCCTATGGGCTTGTCCGGCACGGCTCCAGCCGGGACTTCATCGATTACATGTAGCTCGACGGGGCAGTTTCCGCGCACATCCTCACTGCGGACGGCGTAACCGTCCATGGCCGAATTGTCTCTCTGAGGTATATCGATCGGACTAACAATATCGGATGCCAGAATGCGTCCGAGGGAGTCTATGAGTGGGACGTGCTCGACGGCTTCGGGGCCGACTGAGCTGAGAATCGTCCTTGCTGCTTCAGCTGGGCTCAGCATGACGTGTAAAGCCTCAAAGTGCATGGGGTGTTTACGAACACAACGTGTGCTTCTCGAGTTTCTTGGAGAGGAAGACCTCAGGACTGATCGTGCTGGCTCCTCCAGAGCTCCTGTGCCCTGGTCAGATCGTCGGGCGTGTTAACGTTGAAAAAAATTGTGTCGGGATCGCCATGTTTTGCGACCTGTTCGAGCGGCAGCTTCGCCATGTCGACCGAATTGAAGAACCCGGACATCCGAAAGTCTTCATCCACCAGCTGTTTCCTGACCGGGTCGATGCAGTTGGGTCCGTAAACAGCACAGAGTGGCTCCAGCCCCAGGTTCGGCCCGCCGCTCTCGGGAACACAGGCGTCGTGGTTTTCAAAACCTTTGATGAGGTCCTCGAAGATCTCCCGAGGGACAAACGGCATATCCCAGGCAACCACCAGGACCGGTCCTTCTGAAATAGTCAGGGCGGTGTAAAGGCCCCCAAGACTACCACAATCGCGGATTGCGTCACCGACTACTTCGAGGTCGGA
>CAZCEX010000628.1:0-2636 GCA_964497785.1 uncultured Thermoanaerobaculia bacterium
GGGGGGATCTCACCCCAGATGGCGTATCCTGTCGTGGATAGGAGGCGTTGATGTTTCGTCTGGTCTTGATTTTTCTGGCTGTGATCGTCTTCGCAGTTGTGTTTGGTTGGGCAGGTGAGGCGCAAAGGGTGCCGCAGGAGTACCTCGACACCATCGTCGACGACAACCCCAACCCGTTGCCACGCGGCCTGGCGCCGGGAGAGCACGCCGCGATCGTATCGCGAGATGCCGATGCCCCTGATTCCCCGCCCACCGGAGAGGTCCGTACCCCGGCCGAGTACGATAGCAACGACGGCTTGTTGATCAGCTGGCTGGGTTCTTTTACTTCGCTGCTCACCGAGATGACCGTTGCAGTGACGACGGGGACGAGCGCCACCATGTGGATCGTTGTCCCTAGCACGAGTTATCAGGCGTCCGCGACATCGACGCTGACCGGCGCCGGCGCGAACATGGCGCAGGTCGAGTTCATCATTTACGGCGCCGATTCGGTATGGATGAGGGACTACGGACCGCGTTTTATTCGCGAGGACAACCAGCGGGCGATCGTCGACCACAACTACAATCGCAGCTTCAGGCCTAACGACAACGCCTTTCCGGACCACCTCGCGGCCCTGTGGGGAGAGGCTCAGTACGACATTCCATTGACTCACGGCGGGGGCAACTTCCACCTTTTCTCGGATGCAGATCGCGAGGCCTACATGAGCGATCTCATCCTGGACGAGAATCCGGGTCTCAGCGAGCAGAACGTCATCGACCGCTACTTCGAGTACCAGGGACTCGACCTGACGATCATGGACCCGTTGCCGGGCTGGTACGACTCGACCCAGCACATCGACATGTGGATGCTGCCGGTCGCGGACAAGGAAGTCATCATCGGTGAGTATTCGGCGAGCGAAACCGAGGCATATGCAATTACCGAGGCGGCTGTTACCGAGCTCGAGGGCCGGGGCTACACCGTGCACCGCACACCGGGATGGAGAAGCGGGGCCCACTACACGTACACCAATTCAGTCGTGATCAATGAGATCGTGCTCGCTTGCCAGTTCCAGAACGCCAGCTCCTCGTACGCCGACGAAGATGCCGCCGCCGTCGCCGTTTTCGAGACGGCTTTCCCCGACAAGCAGATTGTTCCTGTGGACTGCTCGGACATCATCGGATCCTCGGGCGCCGTCCACTGCATCGTCATGCATGTGCCGGCGGTGGCGTCCGATCTCTTCGCGGACGGGTTCGAAAGTGGTGACACATCGGCCTGGGACGAGACAGTGGACGATTGATCGATGAGGCGGCCGGGCCTGACTGCGAGCTCGCGTCGTAAGGTTTTCTTCACCCTTGTGGTTCTGACCCTCGCCACCCTTGTGCTGTGGGCTGCCGGCGAGATCGTCGTTCGCCGCCTCTACCGGGTCGCCGGCCAGAATACCGCCCTCGACATGATGCCCTTCGAGCCGAGCGCGATGCTGCGTCATGTCTGGGAGCAGAAAGCCCGGACCATGCGCATCCGGGACAATACCTTCCCGATCAACAGCCTCGGCTATCGAGGTTCTGAGTTCACAGCCGCCAAGCCCGACGGCGGGCTGAGGGTGATCGCCTACGGAGGCTCGCACGTCTTCGACATGGAGGTTGGCGACGACGACGACTGGCCGCGGCGCGCGCAAGACCTCCTCCACGACTCGGGTTTTCCCGAGGTCGAAGTGATCAACGCGGGCGTCATGGGCAATGTCTCGTGGGAGTCGATCGCCTGGCTGCTGGGGGAGGGCAGACTCTTCAGCCCCGACGTGGTCGTCTTCTGCCACCAGTGGAATGAGTTCACCTACCTGGTTCACGATGGGCCGCTGGTGCGTTTCTTCAAACCCTTCAGTCGTCGAGACAACCCTCATATGTACGCCCGAAATGGCCTTGATCGGTGGTTGGCGCAGCACTCGTGGTTCTACCGGGCGGTGCGCTTCAAGCTGCACCTGTGGACACAAGGTCTCGGCGCAGAAGGATCGCGAAAGGGCGGGGGAGGGGAGCCGCCGCAGCTCAACGACAGATCGTTTGAGCAGTATCGGCTGCACGTCGAGCAGTTCGTGGACCTTGCCCGTCGTATTGGTGCTACGCCGGTTCTGATTCGCCAGGCGCGGCTGCCGGTCCCGGACAACAGCCCCGAGGCCCTGAGTCGGATCAACTTCGACGTTCACCATCTTTCCCATGATCAGCTCTGCGAGGGCTTTGCCCGAATGGACAGGATCCTCGAAGAGGTGTCCCGCGAGGACGATGTTGTCCTCGTCGACGCCTCATCCGAGCTGTCTGGCCAGGTTGAATATTTCGTCGATCACATCCACCTGTCGCAGGACGGCTCCGAGGCCATGGCGCGGGTGTTGGCTGACGGCCTCGCGCCGGTTCTCGAGGAGATACGCAGCAAGGGGGAATCTCCGCAGCCCCGGCCTTCTGGGATGCCGTAGGACGGTCATCCCAGCGTCGCATGAGCAGCGCGGTCGCGCGGAGAAGGGTGGGTCGTCTGCGACCACGCTGCTCAGGCGAGCGGCGGCCTACCTCGCAGGCTGGAGATCACAGTCGCAGCGAGCTTCCCGAGGGTTGCCCGGTGTCATAATTGTGCGCGAGGCTATCGGCCACCGAGAGGTCGTACCGGCACAATTATG
>CAZCEX010000629.1:0-2636 GCA_964497785.1 uncultured Thermoanaerobaculia bacterium
TGCTGATGTGGTTGGATGACGAGACGCCGCTCTACATGACCTTCCAGGCGACCGCGCAAGGAGATTCGCCGTGAGATATTCGCTTCCACTGATCGCCATCCTCTGTTTTTGTGGCTTTGTGGTCGCATCGGATCCTGGGCAGGACACCGGACTCGCGACCGAGTTTGCCGTGCTGGTAGGTTTTCCTTCCGGCGATGCCCCGGCGGTAGGCGGAGTGGTGCTCGTGCCGGGCACCGTGATTCCGCTCGAACCGGATGGAACCTCAAGTCGCGACCAGGATGCGGTCGAGCGCAGTCTCTCCTTTACCCGAGCCATCGACAAGCTGTGGACGACATTCCGCCTCGACCCGGGCCGGCGACTGCAGCTGGGCCAGGTGGGGCCGACTCCATTGAATCAGGCGGTGGCCCTGCCGGCGCCGCCAGATTCCGGGGTTGAGATTTCGGCGACGTTGCTCGGATTCAACAACAGCGTTGCGACCTATCGCGTGGTGTTCCGGCAGGGGGGCGAGGCTTTGGCCGACTCGAATGTGAGCGTCAAGCGTGGCGGTCGAGCAGTGGTCGGGGGAATGGATGGGGAGGCGGCGCCCTACCTGTTCGTCTTCGTGCAACCCGACCCCCCGCATGGCGCCGCGAAGAAGTGGGAGGAAGACACCGGCATCAGTCAGCCGGTCGCAGTCACAAAGGTCAACCCGCATTACCCCGAGGCAGCGCGCAAGGCCGGGGTCTCTGGGGTGGTGGTGGTCGAGACGATTATTGGTGTTGACGGCGCCGTGCTCGATGCCCGCATTCTCTCAAGCCCCGACCCGGGGCTCGGGGATGCGGCGGTCGAGGCGGTTCGCCAGTGGCGTTTTGAGCCCGCTCGCATCGGAGACGGCACCCCCCTCGAGGTCAGCTTCATCATGACGATCAAATTCGCTCTCAGATAGCCCGCATCAGACCTATGCATCTGAGTCAGGTTGATCGTGATTGGCGATCAGAAAGCCATATAGGGCGTTTGAAACGCAAAGACGCAAAGAGCGCAAAGGATTTATTTAAAGGGTTTAATGCCCTATTTTCGCGTTCTTCGCGGTTCAATAATACACCGCTGCATAACGTATCGACTTGATTTGTGGGGATACCGCTGATGTGGGTTAGGGGTCGAACCGACCTCAAGGCTTCCTGAATATGAAGATGAACCGGTCGGTCTTGCCGCGGGTGCCGGCTTCAAAGACGTTGCGGCTGCGGTCGTCCTCGGGGTGTTTCAGCAGATCGGATTGAGCGGCGAACTCGAATCCGGCGGCGAGGACCTCCGAACGAACGAGGTCAGCGTCCACCCGGTGCACCGTCTTGACGTCGCGGCTGCCGGAGCCGGCCTCGGCGTGGTGGTCGACGATGACAAAGGAACCGCCCGGCGCGAGGGCGTCGAAGATCTGCTGATTCATGCGCTGTCGATCGACTCTTTGCCAGTAGGTGTCGTGGTAAAAGAGCACCATCAGTGCGACATCGATAGTCCCCGGCTCGAGCCCAAGCTCGTCGAGCTCGGCGTCGTGGCGCACGGCATGCGGCGCCTGCATTCGTGTCAGTCGCTCATTGAGGGGACCGGCGGCAAAACGGTTGATGACGTAGGCGTTGTTCTGAGCCAATACACGCCCCTCGGAACCGACAGCCTGAGCGAGGATCTCGGTGTAGTAGCCGCGCGCCGCCATCAGGTCGACGACGGTCATGCCTGGCTCGATGCCGATCAGAGAGAGCACCTCGGCGGGTTTACGATCCGTATCTCGGGCGCGGTCGTCATCAGGGCGGGCGGGGTTGTCGACCGCCTCCCTGATGTGGTCCGGAATCTCGATTGTCACTTGCGATCTACCGGCTACGCCGGCGAGGCCGCGATGAATGGTCTCGATCCAGAAGTCGGTTGCAATGAACTGTGAGGACCACGCTTCGTAGGTTTCGGGCAAACCCGCCTCCTGGATCGTCTCCAGGTCATTTCCGGCTTCCATGGAACGACGGACAATCGCAGTGGTATCGGCGATCGCCGCCAGGTCGGAGGCGAGCTCCTCTTTGCTGATGACTGGACCGAAGTGACCGGCGATCACGCGGGCGTCGTCCGGAATGATGTCGAGCACTCTGCGCTGAGCCGCCAAAACACCCTCGACGGAACCGCCGTGGTCGAGGTCGATGAAGGGAAAGTGGTCGTGAAAGAGTATGTCGCCCATATGCACGACGTTGCTGCCGGTGAACCAGACGATGCTGTCGCTGTCGGTGTGCGCGTTGGGCATGTGAATGACCCGAACCTCTTCGCCGTTGAAGTGGATCGAAATACCGTCGTCGTAGGTGACGACCGGGAGTGCGTCGGTGGGAAGCGGCTCGGACTCGCGGCCGCGCACTGTCTGCGAGACGGCGCGGCGTTCGCGTACGTTGCGGTGGGCGAGGATTGGTGCGTGTTGCCCGAAGTAGGTGTTACCGCCTGTGTGATCACCGTGGTAGTGGGTATTGAGCACGAAGCGCAGCTCGCCTCCGCCGATCTGGTTGATGGCAGCGTGGATCTTCTCGCCGAGAGGCGCAAATTGGTCGTCGACCAGAAGCACCCCGTCGGGCCCGATCGATACGCCGATGTTGCCTCCGGCGCCCTCAAGAACCCAAACGGCTCCGGCTACGTGG
>CAZCEX010000630.1:0-2624 GCA_964497785.1 uncultured Thermoanaerobaculia bacterium
CCGTGGAGCAGCCGGAGGAGGCAGAGGAGGAGGCTGAGACCGAAGAGCCGGAGGAGGAGCCTCCCCCTCACTAATCGTTGAGTTGCTCCAACGCCGTATTCTTCAGACCCCAGGCGCGCACTGCCGTTCTCAACGTTGCTCGAGCCAAGCCAGCCCACGAGTCTGGGGACCAGGCTGCCCTGGGACCGCCGAGCTCCAGCTCGGCATCAGAACGGCAAAAACACCCGACCCACCCTCATAGTCATCCTGGGCCGCGCGAAGGAGCTTTGTAAAATATTCAAAAATAGAACCTTTGCGCTCTTGGCGTCTTGGCGGTTCAACTGCCCTATATCGCCCTTCGGCCGCCACCCACGATCAACTGCAATCGGAATCGAGGATCAACCCAGAACTCGAGATCGAACAGATTGCCGGCAACACTGTCAAACGCGTCCGCCAAAGATGCCTCATGGACCGGTTCGCCAAGCAGCTGGGCGGCGGAATGAGGGTCACCAACGAGCACCCGGTACCTGCCCGATTCCCCCCGGCCGGCGAGAGTGATGAACATGTCGATGTGGAACACCGGTTGCACCGTGCCGTATTCGTTGCCGAGGTAGCGTTCCTCGACCCAGACGCCCTCGTCGTCCTCGAGCAGCACGTACGTATCAGCAGGGACGGTAACGTTTGACCTTACGGTGTGAATCGTGCGTTCGCCTTCAATGCGGTCCGAGAACAACCCCATGACGAATTCCCGCGTATTGACATTCACCGGCGCCGAAATGACGCTTGGTATGTACCTGACCGTTCGATTGAGGTGGTCCTCGCCGAGCAGGACGAAGTTGTCACCGATCAGAATATTGCCGCCCTGAAAATGGAGAATCGACGGGTTCACCAGCAGCTCGGTCTTTGCAGCGACGTAGTCCGCAACCAACGCGTCGGCGCCGCGGAGAAACTCCAAAGGTTCAACGAACAAGCCAATCCCGGTGTTCTCATCGCGCACGACCACGTATGGATCTTCAGCCCAGAGGGTAAACGCAACGTGGTCTTTGGCTTCGATGATCTCCAGCTGTCCGTTGTGGCCGCTCAGCTCGGGCCATCGGCGCACGACAGGGGCGCTCGATTGATGGGTCAGGATGACCAGCCGGGTTTCTGCCGGTAGACTGCCGCACAGAGCGCGGAGAATTCCTGCCGAATCGCCGTCATAGACCGCGGAGCTCGGGATCGTCATGAGCAGGCGGTCGATTCTCCCCTCCGAGCTGCTCACCAGGCTCGGTCGAATCGGCATCGACCGTTGCCCCTCGATGCTTGTGCGGCGGCTCTTTCTCCGCATGTCCGGCAGAAAGTCGCCTTCAGTGCGCCTGATGAGCCACTCGCGCCGCCGGGCGCGCGTATCTGTGAGAGACTGGCTCGTGCTCTCGCCTGGAACGCTCATCGTCAGTCTTTTCGCCGGGATCCTCGGAGTGGCCTACTTCATGTACGGCAAGCGTCAGCAGAACCTGACCTTCCTCTTCGCCGGTATCGGCCTCTGCGTGTACCCGTACCTCGTCAGAGGCCTGCTGCTGGAAATTCTCCTTGGTGTGCTGCTGGCGGCAGGCCCCTTTTTCTTGCGCAATTGACCAGCGATCCCTACTGCACGACGTTCGACCATGCCGAGCCGGTACCGTGCTCGAAGTCGTCCACGAAGACGCCGTTGGCAAGCCAGTGGTAACAGTAGACTCCTCCAGCGTCGTTCTCGCCGGAGGTGCCGCGCGCGTAGGGTGCGCCGACCAGGATGCCCGGGGTAGCGATGGCGACCGATGTTCCGAATTGGTCGTGGGCTGCCCTGTCCGACGCCCGCAGCCGGTACAGTGTGGTCCACAGCTCGCCGTGCCGCCGGTGGACGTACGCCTCACCGACGTCAGCCACCACGTAGGGCGACCCCACGTCGGCGAGTGGCGCACCGACGACGAGTGTGATTTCCTTCAGATCCAATGAGGCGCCGGAGTGATCTCCGGTGGCGTCGCCGTACAAGGTCGTCCGGTGAACGAATATCTCCGGCGCGCGGGCGAATACGTAGGTCGCCCCGACATCGGTGCCGACTGTCTGTGGGAAGGCCGTGTCCTCGAGTGGCGCGCCAACCGCCAACCAGTCGCCCCAGATGGCGACGGCGGCGCCGAAGGTGTTTCCGGCCTCGCCCCCTGGCGAATATAGGGTCATCCCGGTGGGCGTCGGACTGTCGAGGTTCCACCAGATCTCCACGTCTCCGGCCGCGCTGCCGGCGTTACGCGGGATGCCGATGACCAGGGTGTCGCCGTAGAGGTCGATCGCAGCGCCGAAGTTCGTGGCGGTGGATCCCATGAACTGGTGGTCCAGCACCCACTCCTGAGAGCCGTCGAGCACGTAGGTGCCCACCCAGGCGGCGCCTTGTCGACTGATCGCGAGCCGGCCGCCATCGAGGGCCACGGCCGTGGCGTTGGCAACCGAGATGTACTTGGGTACCTGTGCGGGCGGGGAGGGCTCGCCATCCAGCCAGGTCATCGTAGCCGCGGTGGTGGAGGAAAGAATCATGGCCGCCTGGCCCTCGTCAACGGATTGCTTCGAGGCGCTCGTCACACTCGAACCGCCCCATGCAATGACAGACCTCCACCCGATGTGACGAACGGCGCCGG
>CAZCEX010000631.1:0-2621 GCA_964497785.1 uncultured Thermoanaerobaculia bacterium
TCAAACGCCCCACCGAAATCCATCCACCCTCTATGCACTACACACTCCTAGCCGACCACCATCCGCCTTCATTCTTCCAGCCAACGCAACGCCACTTGCCAAAGTGCGGCAATTCATGCAAAATGAATGAGTGTTCATTCATCAGGCCCCGAGACGTCACAGGAGCGATCGACGGGAAAACTCATCCCCCATGGCCAAGAGCCTTCGGGGTAGCAAAACGGGAGGTTGATCCATGGGCAGAGAAATCCGAAGGGCTGCGGTGCTCGGAGCAGGAGTCATGGGCTCCGGAATCGCGGCACACCTCGCCAACGCCGGAATCCCGGTGTTGTTGCTGGACATCGTGCCCCCAAAGTTCACTGATAGCGACGCGAAGAAAGGCCTCACCGAGCAGGATCCTCGATTCCGCTCGAAGTTCGCGCTTGCCGGACTCCAGGGAATCAAGAAGAGCAAACCAGCCCTCCTGTACTCGAAGCGTTTCTTGAACCTCATCGAGACCGGGAACTTCGAGGACGATTGGGACAAGCTCGCCGAGTGTGATTGGATCGTCGAGGTCGTCATCGAACGCCTGGACATTAAGCAGCAGCTCTTTGCCCGCGTTGACGCGGTGCGGCAGGCCGGGGCCATCGTTTCGTCGAACACATCCGGGCTGTCAATCGCGGGCATGACCGAGGGTCGTTCCGAGGACTTCAAGCGGAACTTCCTCGTCACCCACTTCTTCAACCCCGTCCGCTACATGCGTTTGCTCGAGCTGGTTGCCGGCGAAGAAACCCTTCCCGAAGTGATGGCCTTTTTCACCGATTTCGGTCGTTTCCGTCTCGGCAAAGGCATCGTATACGGTAAAGACACCCCCAACTTCGTCGGCAATCGAATTGGCGTCTTCGGGATCCAGGCCACCATCAAGGCCATGATGGACATGGACTACCAGGTTGACGAGGTTGACGCTATCACCGGGCCTGCGATGGGTCATCCCGGTTCGGCGTCCTTCGGGACCGTCGATCTTGTCGGTATCGACGTCATGGCTCATGTGGTCAATACCATCGCCGAGGGCTGCCCCGATGACGAGCAGATCGACATCTTCAAAACCCCCGACTTCGTCGCCCGGATGATCGAGGACGGTGCCCTGGGTCGCAAGACCCGTGACAAGGGCGGGTTCTTCAAGATCCAGAAGAACAAAGATGGCAGCAAGACCAAGCTCGTCGTCGACTGGAAGACCGGTGACTACCGGCCCAAGGCCCGACCGGACATTCCTTCTCTCGGGCGTGCCAAGAAAACCCACGACGTCAAGAAAAGGATCAAGGATCTCACCGCGGCAGACGACCGCGGCGGCGCGCTCGCCTGGAGAATCCTCCGCGACACCCTCGCCTACACTTCGGTGAGGTTCGGTGAGATCTCGGATACGATCGTCGACATCGACAACGCGCTGCGATGGGGATTCAACTGGGATCTCGGCCCGTTCGAGACCTGGGATGTTCTCGGCGTGCAGTCCGTCGTCGACAGAATGAAGAGCGAAGGCGTCGAGCCGGCGTCTTGGGTTGACGAGATGCTGGCCGCTGGCGCGGACACCTTTTACGTCGAGACGGCCGACGGCCGAAACTACTGGGACCCGGCGTCGAAGACCTACCTCAAGGAAGCCAAACCCGACTCTTTCCTGGTCCTGAAGGCCATCAAGCGCGACCCAACGAAGGTCATATACGGCAACAAGAGCGCATCGCTGGTGGACATTGGCGACGGTGTCGCCTGCGTCGAGTTCCACTCTGCCCTGCAGCCGAAGATGAACCCCATCGACGACAAGATCATGGACGTCATGTTCAAGGCCTTCGAGATCGCCGAAAAGGACTTTCGCGGGCTCGTGATCCACCATCAGGGGGAGAACTTCTGTGCCGGTGCGAACCTGCTGATGATTCTCGAGGGTGCGCAGGCGGGCCAGTGGAGCCTACTTGACGAGACAATCCATCTGTTCCAGGACATGACGATGGGTCAGAGACGGTGCGCCGTACCCGTGATCGCAGCCCCCTTCGGATTCACTTTCGGCGGGGGATGCGAGCTGACGATGGGCGCGGATCGCGCCTGCGCTACCGCCGAAACCTACATCGGTCTGGTCGAGGTCGGCGTCGGCCTGATTCCGGCCGGCGGAGGATGTCTCTACATGCTCGAGCGGGTTCTCGAAGGTGTCGACAGCCCGATTCTCTCGAACCTCCCCTACCTGCAGACCGCATTTGAGAACATCGGCATGGCACAGGTGGCAACCTCAGGCGAAGAAGCCAGGGACCGTAAGTACCTGAGACCCTGGGACGTCGTGGAGATCAACCGCGACCGCCAGCTTTACACAGCGAAGCAGATGGCAATCGGAATGGACATGGTCGGCTACCTTCCGCCGCTCCCGAAGACTTACAATCTGCCAGGGTCGGAAGGCCTCGCCACCCTCAAGATGCTGCTCCACAACATGAAGCTGACCCACTGGGTCTCCTCCCACGACGAAACGGTTGCGACCCATCTCGGGCGCATTCTCACCGGCGGCGACACCACCATCAACGACCCTGTGGATGAGCAGACCATTCTCGACCTCGAGCGGGAGGCATTCCTCTCCCTCCTCGGGGAACCCAAGACCCAGGACCGTATCA
>CAZCEX010000632.1:0-2617 GCA_964497785.1 uncultured Thermoanaerobaculia bacterium
CCGTACGCACATCTCTCAGAAACAGGCCGGCGTGCTGGAAGGTCACTGCGATGCTGGACTCGGAGTCGGTGATCTTGCGCAGGTTGAAGACGTCCAGCGCGTGCTCCTCTTCCTCTCGGACCTTGTGGTGCATGCGGCTTCGGATCACCAGCACGACGGCGATCATCGAGATGCCGAGCACGGCCGGCGCCTGTCCGAAATGAATGATGGTGGCGAAGATCGACGACACCGAAAAGGCCATCATCGCGGTAAAGAACCAGCCGCCGACCACCGTGAGCACCCCGGTCACCCGGTAGACCGCGCTCTCCTTACCCCACGCCTGGTCCGACAGGGAGGTCCCCATCGACACCATAAAGGTCACGTAGGTGGTCGATAGCGGAAGCTTGAAGGAGGTCGCCAGCGAGATGAGCGCACTCGCGACCATCAGGTTCACCGAGGCGCGCACGAGGTCGAAGGACGGAACCGTACCGTCCTCCCACGGTTGCGGCCGGAATGCGCTGCGGTCGAAGCGCCCGTCGACCCACCTGCGCACCTTCTTCGGAAAGAGCCTGGAGGTATTCTCGAACATCGTTGCGACGAAGCGTACGATCGATCGCGACAGCGCCGTCGACTCGAAGCGTTCGTAACCTTCGCCCTGGCGGACGAGGGCGAGCTCGGTCCTCGAGACTGTCCTCGACTTTCTCGAGACCCAGAGAGTGACCACCATGACGATGCCGGCGATGAGCAGGTAGAGCGTATTCGCCTGAACCGGTTTCTGAAGCGCACCCATCGTCTGGCCGAGAACGTCGCCGGACTCGCCGGCGATGACGTAGGAGTGCAGACCGGCAAGCGGTACGCCGATGAAGTTGACCAGATCGTTGGCGGCGAAGGCCATCGCCAGGGCGAAGGTCCCGCACAAGATGATGATCTTGAGGATGTGAATGCGTGTAAACCAAAGCACGAGCTGGAGCAGCACCGCGCACACGCCAAAGGCGCTCAACAGGATGAGTCCGGTATTGCCTTTGACCCAGGCAACGGTCTCAGGGGTCAGGAAGGAGGCGCCTTTGGAACCCTTGATGAGGATGAAGTAGACGATCGACGAAAGGGCAACACCGCCCCACAAGGCGCCGTAACGACGCAGACGGCGTTCGAAGTCGAAGGTGAAGATGGTGCGGCTGATGAACTGGACCACGGCGCCTACCAGAAAGGCGACGACGACCGACAGCAAAATGCCGGCAATGATCGTCAACGCTTTGCCGGTATTGATGTAGCCGAGCACCCCGCCGAGGCCGTCTCCCGCCGCGTGCAGCTTGAGCAAAGACACCGCCACCGCGGCGCCGAGCAGCTCGAAGACGATCGACACCGTCGTCGAGGTCGGCAGTCCGAAGGTATTGTAGAGGTCAAGCAGGAGGATATCGGTCAGCATCACCGCCAGAAACACCGCCATGAGTTCCGGCATGGTGAAGAACTGCGGGTGGAAAATACCCTTTCGCGCCACCTCCATCATGCCGCTCGAGAAGGTCACACCCGCGAGCATGCCGGCGGAGGCGATGATCATGATGATGTAACGCGGCGCGACCCGAGAACCGATCGACGAGTTCAGGAAGTTGACGGCGTCGTTGCTGACACCGACGATGAGATCGGTGATCGCAAGGCCGAAAAGGATCAGGATCGCGCCCTGAAAAAGGTCCATTATTCACCTGCTCTAGAGTTCTTTCTTGGCGCGGACCGACCGTGTCCACGCTGCCGCCGGATTGTACAGTAACCTGGTGGATTCTCTGCGGGGTTGCCGGCCGAGGACGTGCTCGAGGCAGGCGAAGGAAATTTCTATCCATACCGGACAGGATGTATGATCTTTTCAGGAAGACGCATACGTTGAAATCGGCCGCGAGAAGGTTTCCCGCGGGGTGTTTCGGAGGACCCGATGAAAATCAGATCCCGATGAATTTGCAACTGGAACCACTTCAGCGTGGTCGGCAACGGTCCCTGACTGATTGTCGCTCGTGAGAATCCTTATCGTCCTCACCCTATGTGCAGCGGTCCTCGCGGCGGCCGGCGCCGTCTGGGCGGACACCTATACGCAGAGTGTCGAAGGCGCCACCGGGACCACCGTCGTCATCCACGGTTTTCAGCTTTCGGGCGACGTCCCGGATTGGCCGTTCTACCTGGCCGAGGCGATCCGGGCTCGCGCGGGAGGCGGCAGGATCTTCGAGTATGACCCGGCGATCGGCGATCTCCTGGACTGCTCGCACCCGGCGTGCGGCCCACAGGGCGCCGGTGGCGAGACCGTCATCGTCTATGACTGGGCGGTTGCCAGCAATCAATCCGGCACCGGGTTCTCCGAGGCGGCCGGGGAAGCCCTGGTCGCGGGCCTCGTCGAGTGGAGCGGGGCCGACCCGCCGCTGGCGAGCCTCGACCGAGTGCACCTCATCGGCCATAGCCGCGGTACCGTGGTTGCCAGTGAGGCCGCAGAGCGCCTCGTGGCCGCAGGTCTGCCGGCGCCCGAACATATGACCAGCCTCGACCCGCACGACACCGGAGCCTTCGGCCTGAGCGAGGAACGGCCCGAGCCCGAGGGTTTGTGGGACGATCTCGACGTCAACGACCTGCACCCGGAGTACAAGTGCGGGCCGCAACC
>CAZCEX010000633.1:0-2609 GCA_964497785.1 uncultured Thermoanaerobaculia bacterium
CGCAACGAACCGAAACTGAGTGGCGCCTTGTCGAAAAAGCGCGACCACGAAGCGTCGAGTACGAAAACGGTGTGCAGATCCGATACCTGAACAGACCAGAGTGGCAGCAGCTGCTACAGGACCTGGGTCGACGCTGGAATCTCGCCCCGAAGGACGCAAGGCTACCCCTCAACCGTTTTGCCGACATCGAAGAGGAGAGAGAGTACTTCTGGTCTCTTGTCGTTCTCGACCGAGATGAGACGCACCTCCGTATTGCCTCCTACACATGGTGGAAAACGAGCTTTTCTGCGTGGTGGGAGACCCAGGCCGACCGGTTCTCGGCGTCGATCCCGGAGGTCACGCCCTCGGTGCTTTCGCCCATCCGCGCCTTGTCCTCACATCGCGACGTGGCGCTCAAGGCCGACCCCGTGACCTCGGACGCCTGGTACCCCATCAATACAAGCGATCCCGATGCGCCGATCGCACGGGACCAACACACGGTGGTCTGGACCGGCTCGAGGATGATTGTCTGGGGCGGCACCAACGGCACGCAGTACTTCAAGAGCGGCGGAGTCTACGACCCAGCAACCGACAGCTGGACTGCAACGTCCGAAGGAACCGGCTGCCCCACCCGGCGCGTCGACCACACGGCAACCTGGGTCAACTCCACGATGGTGATCTGGGGAGGGTGGAACGGGACGGATTATTTCAACACCGGTTCGGCATACGATCCGGTTGGAGAATCGTGGGCACCGCTGGCCGTCGACGCCAACACCCCACAGGCGCGACACGGGCACGCCGCATGGACCTTCCCTGGGGGCTCGCACCTCTATATCTGGGGAGGGAGGACCGACACCGCCTTGACACAAACGGGGGGTAAGTACCAATTCGCCCCGGTTGGTTGGGACCCCCTGGCCATCGACGGCAATACCCCTTCCCCCCGAGAGTGGTTCGTCTCGGCGCCGTACATCACGAACCACCAGCTCATTTGGGGGGGCAGCGACGGATCCTCTTATCTCAACGACGGGGCAAGTTACTCTTACGCCAGCTGGTGGCCGGTATTCCCGGAGGGGGCCCCTTCGCCGAGATTCGGCGCCACCGGCGTCCTTTCAGGAGGAGGGTGCACCCTACAGGATCCGCGAGTCATCGTCTGGGGCGGTTACGCCCCGTATGACCCATCCCCCTATTACGCGAACACCGGCGCCCTGTTGAAGACGGAGAGTTCCTACTGGGCCGGCTCGACGCCGGTCGGTACGGGAGTCCCTTCCGGACGCAATGAGCACACCGCGGTCATGGATACCCAGAAGGACAGAATGATCGTCTGGGGTGGGACCACCAGTGGCGGCAGTACCGCCACGGGTGGGTTGCTCGATCTCTGCTACAGCTCATGGTGGGCGACCAACGCAGCAGACGTTGACCTACCGGCTGCGAGGAGTTCTCATACGGCGGTCTGGACCGGCAAGGCCATGTTGGTTTGGGGCGGGTCATCGGGCGGCACCGCGCTCGGCGACGGGGGAGTCTACACCTACTGCTGGGAGAACGGGCCGCAATCCAGCGTGCCTCCCGTTGTCAGCGACGAAGACCTGTGCAGCTTCAGCGGCATCCGGGTCGCCTGGCCGAGCGGCATCGACTGGAACGATTACAACGTCAACCGTCGAGTCGATGTCCTGAGAGACGGCATCGCCGTTGCCGCAAACATCCCAGCCGGCGACCTTGCGTATGTCGATACCACCGCGGTGCCGAATCAGAGCCACGAGTACCGGCTCCGGGTCTACAACTCCTGCGGGCTGAACACGCTCACCGAAACCGCCTCAGCGGTGGATCAGGGCGACGCGAGCGCACCGACGGTCAGCATCACCCCAACCGCCGTCGACGCGGATGGCTGCGATTCATCTTCGGGGATCGATATCACATGGCCGCAGGATCCCGACGCCTGGAATGACAACGACGCCACGGGCCGCAAGTACCGGGTTTGGCAGAACCGCCCCATCTTAGGATGGGTTGCCCTGGGCAGCCAGCTTGCTTACGGGGTCACCACCTTCCGGGACGAGTCGCTATACGCTGGAGCCAGCTCATACAAGGTGAAGTACATCAACGGCTGTGGCCGGAATGCGGATTCGGCCCAGACCGCCATCATCCCTGATCTGGGAGGGGCCAACCCAAGCGTCAGCCAGCCCGTGACCGCCGAGGACGAAAACACATGTGAGCACAGCGGCAACCGCATCGCCTGGCCGCAGGATCCCGACGACTGGGGCGACCACGGGGAGGGCGACCGTTTCTATCGAGTTCGCCGCAGCACCAACGGCGTCAACTTTTTCGGAATTGGGAGCGATATCCCCTACCCGGCCACCACCTTCGTCGACACGACAGCCGCTGGCGGCCAGACTACCTACTATCAGGTTCGATACAAGAACGGCTGCTCGTTGGTCGCAGACTCGGGAATCGACTCGACCGTCGACTCCATCGTGCCCGCCGCACCCGTCATCAGCGTCAACAGCGCATCGACCGATCCGGACACCTGCGATGACGGCGGCGTCGTCATCACCTGGGAGCAGGACC
Source organism: uncultured Thermoanaerobaculia bacterium (assembly GCA_964497785.1). Classification (GTDB taxonomy): domain Bacteria; phylum Acidobacteriota; class Thermoanaerobaculia; order Thermoanaerobaculales; family Sulfomarinibacteraceae; genus CAZCEX01. The sequence goes on from CAZCEX010000633.1 coordinate 2,539, forward strand.
CCGAAAGCTGGTGCGACGACGGCGCCGGCGACCGAAGCTACGACGTCCTCCGCGAGGGCACACCGATCGCC
>CAZCEX010000634.1:0-2608 GCA_964497785.1 uncultured Thermoanaerobaculia bacterium
GCCGGTGGACCTCCGAGGTTCAGTAACCAACGGAAATCTCAAGGCCAATTATTCATCGCCCCCGGGATCGATCCCGGGGGCTTTTTTTACGGGAGGTCGCCGAACCCGAATCTGAAAACACCGTATATCAAGGAAAGGCCACTACACCGGCCGCCGTTTACGGGTGGGATCGGCTGGAGGAACGATGTCTTCTTCGACCTGTCGTTCGTTCGTTTTCCTTCTTGTCTCGATCGTGCTCTGCCTGGCTGAACCTGGACACAGCGCCGACCTGGCGCTGGTGGGCGGCCGCCTGATCGACGGCAGTGACGGACCGGTAATCGAGCATGCAACCGTCCTGGTTCGCGACAGCCGGATCGTCGCAGCCGGGCCTCGCGATTCGATCAACGTTCCGGCCGGTGCGGAGGTCATCGAGCTCGAGGGGTACTCGGTCTTGCCGGGCTTCATCAACGCTCACATCCACCACGGATTGAACCCCCACAACCTGCGCAATTGGGCTGCGGACGGGGTGACCACGGTGCGTGACCTCGGCTGCGGGCCGACCTCGCTCAGCCTCTTCCGAGACTGGGTCGACCTGACCCCGGACATGGCCCGACTGGTGGCCGCCGGCCCATTGATCACCGTGCCGGGTGGTTACCCGATCAACCCCTTCGGTTCGAGCTGGGCACTGCCGGTCACATCGGTCGAGCATGCCAGGGCGGCTGCCGAGGACCTCTTCGACACTCAAGGGGTGAATCTGCTCAAGCTGGCGCTGGAGTCCGCCAACGGCACGATCCCGGTCATGTCCGAAGCGATCGCCCGCGAGCTGGTCGCCGTCGCGCACGAGCGGGGCACGGTCGCTTCGGCGCACATCAGCCTGGTCTGCGACCTCAATCTCGCGTTGGCCTCCGGCGCTGACGACTTCGCGCACATGATTCGCGACCGTGCATTGACCAGTTTCGAGCTGCAGCGCGTCATCGATGCCGACGTCACGTGGGTACCGACGATGGAGCTGTGGCAGTGTGTCGGAGACGGGCCGATGGCTGGGTACAACCTTCGCCGTTTCGTCGATGCCGGAGGGCGGGTCGCACTGGGCACCGATTACGACGGCTACACCTGCGACTGGGAGATGGGCATGCCGATGACCGAGATCCGCTTGATGGCGATGGCCGACATGACGCCCATGCAGATCATCCAGGCGGCAACCATTCACGGCGCCAAGGTGTGCAACCTCGAGGATGAGATCGGCAGCGTGACTGCCGGGAAGATCGCCGACATCATCGCTGTGCCCGGCGATCCGCTCGACGATCTTGAACGCCTCGACGACGTGCGCCTGGTCGTCAAGGACGGGCTGGTCATTCATAACGAGGTTGTGCCCTTGATCACCATCCCGCCGCGCTGGGGCTCCGACCGGGCGCCGTGATCGTGGGTGGCAGCCGAGAGGCAATATAGGGCATTTGAAACGCAAAGACGCGAAGAGCGCAAAGATCGGCACGTCGTGGCTCAGAATTCTCCCCATCCCTACGCTATCGGCCACCGTCGCACCCGAAACCCCAATCTCGAGAAAGGCCGTGAGGCAAGGCGATCAGGATCTTCATGCGGGACTCGTCACCTCGGCCTCCGGTTCTGAAAGACAGGACTGCTTCCAGAATAGTTTGGTTCAAATGAAACCAAAACTCGATCGCATGCAAACAACTCTCTACAGGAGGAGAACACATGAGAGCGGGATTCACTTCAGTCTTGAAACGGATTGGGCCCATGGCCCTGATCGCAGGCGCCCTGGCCGCCGGACCGGCGTCCGCCCACGTCGCCCTGGACAGCCCGAACGGTGGCGAGCAGCTTGCGGTGGGGAGTACGGTGACCATTCATTGGCACGTGGTCATTGGCCACACCCAGCTCGATTGGGACCTCTACTACTCGACCACCGGGCCCGACGGGCCGTGGATTGCTATCGCCCTGGACCTGCCGGTCGGAAACGGGTCGACCGGCGCCGCACACACCTACGACTGGACGGTTCCCGACGACCCGTCCAACCAGGTCCGAGTTCGCGTGGTCCAGGACAACTCAGGCTTCGACTACGAGGATGTCAGCGATGGCGATCTGGCAATCGTCTCCGAAACCTTGTTCGTTGATGGGTTCGAGTCGGGCAATACCACAGGTTGGTCGGGCGTCGTCGACTGAACTTGCCCTCCTGACCCTGGGATGTTCAATACGGCAAGACCTCGTCCGGACCCTCCTCTTGCTCGAGCAGGAACTGGGTCGGGCGTTCTTTGATGACGGCGCGCAACCAGCTCTCCGGATAGCCCCGTTCGACGGACTCGTCTTCGTCGCCGGCGACGTAGCCGTCGTTGTACTTCGTCACGAGGAACTCGGCGAGCTCTTTCCAGCGCCGGTAGACCTCCTCACCCTGACCAACCGAGTACTGGGTGAGGTACTGGCGCATGAGCTCGGGGTCCTGCTCTGCCAGAGTCATGGCGGTTTGCTCGACCACCGGCTGCATGGCCAGGAAACGCCCTTCGAGTTCCTGCTGAACGGCGAGAATGTCTTCGACCATGAAGGAGTACTTGAGGTTGGCGTAGTTGGCGACGAAGTTGAAGACCCACCAGGCAGAGTCCCACGAGAATTGACTGAG
>CAZCEX010000635.1:0-2608 GCA_964497785.1 uncultured Thermoanaerobaculia bacterium
TCTGGGCGCCCATGTTCTCGAGCGGATCAGGCAGCTCGATCTCTTTGGCCACGGTCACGCCGTCCTTGGTGATGGTGGGTGAGCCGAACTTCTTGTCGAGGATCACGTTGCGGCCCTTGGGCCCGAGGGTCACCTTGACAGCGTTGGCGAGCTGATTGACGCCCGCGAGCATCTTCGATCGCGCGTCTTCAGCAAAAACAATTCTTTTTCCAGCCATTTCAGCCTCCGTTACTTGACCACGATCGCGAGGATTTCATCCTCACGAACGATCGTGTGCTCTACGTTGTCGATCTTGATCTCGGTGCCGGAGTACTTGCCGATCAGCACCCGGTTCCCCGCCTTGACGGTCATGGGCATTCTCTTGCCGTCTTCGTCGAACTTGCCTTTGCCGATGGCCACGACCTCGGCTTCTTGGGGTTTCTCTTTCGCGGTGTCGGGGATGATGATCCCGCCGCGGACTTCCTCAGTCGTCTCTACGCGCTTGAGGAGGACTCTATCGTACAGAGGTTGGATCCGCATGTTTCTGCTCCCTTTCGATTTAAACTCGATTTTTGGCACTCGGTCTTGCCGAGTGACAGGCGCAATATAACCCCTCGTTGACCTCGTGTCAAGGCCTGCTCGGGCATTTTCTGATAAATATGCACTCATATATCAAGAGCCCTATCCACTAGGAGTATCTGATGGTGAATTACTCATATTTATAACGATGGAATATTTGCTCAAATATGCCGCAGTGCGCTATTTCTGTGCCGCGCTCGCCCTTTCTTTGCAGGCGGGCTCACCCTAGCATCGGCTCGAAAGGAGATTCACTCTCATGAATGCCGTTCTCCCTGACGATCTCTCCCACTACGACAATCGCGTAGCCACCCGTGGTGGCTCATACGCAGACGCCGGCTCTCCGGAAGAGCAGAACCATACAGAGGATTGGCACGATCACGCCGGGCCCGAGATGGAGCCCGGGACCGAGATGAGCTGGATAGGGCCCGATCCGCTGCAGTGATCTGCTGCCGAGTTTTTGGTTCATCGGACCGGGTGTGGCATGGTGGCTTCGATGGCGACCACCGCGCTCGATTTCTACCGGGCAGCCACTCGCGAGTCTGATCGTTATGGCGAGGACCCGTGGGTCTTCCTTCGTGAGCTGCTTCAAAACGCGCGCGATGCCGGCGCCAGGCGGGTCACGATTTCATCGCGCGATGAGAATGGCCTCGAACAGATTACGGTAGTCGACGATGGCCGCGGCATGACCCGCGAGCATGCCCAGCGGTTCCTCTTTACATTGTATGCCTCCAGTAAAGTCGGGTCCGAGCAGATGGCGGGTGTGTTCGGAGTCGGGTTCTGGTCAATCCTCGCCTTCGAGCCGGATGTGATCGTGCTCCGGTCACGAACGTCCGGAGAAGGTACGGGTTGGCAGGTCACCTTCGACAGAGGGCTCGAGGATATCCGAGGGTGCCCGATCTCAATGGCGGTCGGCACCTCTGTCAAGCTCAGCAGAGCGCGGCGTGGTGTCACCCTCGGCGCGAAGGTGTGGGATGCCGTGCGCAGAGACGCCAGACATCTCAGATGCCGCGACAACCCGGAGGAGCTCCTCAGCGTGCTCGTCGACGGGCGACGGGCTACAGAGCCGATGCGGCCGGGAGTGCCCGGACTTGCCTTCCGGGGGCCGGGAATGTGCGGAGTCGTTTCTCTGGATGAAGAACCCGGCGTGACGTTGCTCGCCCATGGTCTTCGGGTGCGTCAAGCAGCGATCGCCGAGGATCTTCTTTTTGGACCGGGTCACGGCGGTGGCGCCAAGAAGGCGATCGCCCGCGGTGGACTCTGGCCGCAGATCGTCGTCGACAGCGATCGCCTGGCGGTGCTCATGGCGCGCGGCGACGTAGCTCAGGATCGCGAGCTTCAACGGGTCGTCAACCGAGTTGAAAAGGAGACCAGGCGTTTGTACGCCAGTGAACTGAATCGGCTGGCCCCGAGGTCGCCGGTCTGGTTGGGTTTCGAGCTGGTGGCGGCGCTGTGGAACCGGAATCGTGGTTTGGTCCTCGGCGGCGTTCTCTGCGTGGCTATCTTTGCCTTTTTGATGCTGATTCTTTCGGGGCGTTCGCCGGCTGTCGACAACCCCGATTCCGGGACAGCGCCGGCGCTCGAACGGCCGGCAGTGCGACCGTACGAGGATCTCTCGTCAACCTACCTGGGGCCGGCCCTCGATACCGTTGCTGGACGCCAAGAGGCACCGGATCTCCGGTACTCGCCCGAACAGGCGACTCCTGCTCTGGCGGCTTTCAGGGTGGTCGGGCTCGACGAGATCGGAAGGCCGGTTCCGGTTTCCGGGGACCTTCGGCCGGCCCCCCGTCTCGATCAAAGGTACGGTCAGGCATTCGACATCGAGGTTGTGATCGCGAGTCGCGGGCCGATCTTGCGGGTCCCAGTACCGACCGGGCACCTGGTGGATCCCATCTCTGTCAGAGTCGATGGCAACCCAGAAGAGCTCTGGTACACGGCTGCCGATGAACCCGTGATCCGGTCACTGGACCCGGGCACGGCGCGGCTCGACTATCGCACTTATTCCGCCTCGATGAAGTCAGATCGAACAACCGGCCCGTGGCCGCCTCTGCCG
>CAZCEX010000636.1:0-2601 GCA_964497785.1 uncultured Thermoanaerobaculia bacterium
GTGAGGCCCGTGGGCGTGTCACGCAGCTGATCAGTCTGGTGGCTCTTTCGGTGTTTTTCACTTCAACGCTTACTCCGAGTGCCGTGTCAGCGCAGGAGGGCGACGGCGCGTTAGAGGCAGTCGAGCTCGGATACAGCGTTAGCTTCCCTGAACTGTTGATGAGTTCCGATGTCCAGTCAAATACTGATCTCAAACAAGTGACCATTCCAGGAAGCATCTATGGTCTTGACGGTTTTCTCCTAATTACCCCGTCCGACCACTCTTTTGAGGCCTACTACACGAATTTCGATGGGAATTTGGCAGCCTACACTGGATTGGTAAATCTGGGGAATAACACAACTGCTTGGGCAGAGGTCGCCTGTTTCTATAACGCGGATTCGATTTATCGGAACACTACGGTTGAAATTGGTGCCTATAGTAATAACGGTGGTTACCCAGGAACCCTGTTGACCAGCGCATCAGGTACTTTTTCGCTTGCTCCAGGCGGGCCTATTGAAAACTGTGTTGTCCTTTACTCCCCCAGTGGCCCAGTTACAGCACCGTCCTCGGTCTTCCTCGCAACCTCATTTACGACAGATTATGGAGCGATTGGGCTCCTCGCCGATTCTAACGGACCGCAGAACACTGTTTTTGTAGGCTCCGGAGTTCCGTATTACAACGCGACCTGGACCACTTATGACGGTTTAAGGGGATTGGCGCTCTATGCCGTCGTAGAGGACGCTTCCGGTGGCGGCGGCGGGTCCTGCAACCAAGACCTGACAAATGGTGTCGTCTGCCTCCGCGACGGCCGGTTCGAGTTCACGGGCACGTGGACCGACTTCGCCAACCCGGCGAATACCAAACCGTTGATCTGGACACCGGTGCAGAACATCAATGCCACTGCTGGATTCCAGAACAACCCGTCAGGTATCCAGGTCGTCATGCGTGTAGCGGATGGTTGCTCCCTCTCCGGAACCTGGTGGGTCTGGCTGGGAGGGTTCACCGATGCCGGTTGGGATATCTCTGTGCGTGACACGGTGACTGGGAAACAGCGGACGTTCACCCGAACGCGGCAGGGAGGGTCATTCCCAACTACGACGAGGGACATGACCACCTTCAGTTGCAACTGACATTTCGTTTCTCGGGCATCGAGAGCCGCATGTTTGCTTCGGAGAATCGATTATAGATTTGGCTACGAAAAAGCCCCTCCACCGGTTTGACCGGGGGAGGGGTTGAGGAGGCAACAGCTTGCTTCCGCTTAACGATCCCAGACGACGCCCTGGCACCTCAACCCACCTCGGAAGCCATGGCCCTCAAGGTGCGGGGTAACTACATGTTGTGCGGGGTGATGACGAGTCGGTGCGCAAGGACTTCGATGCACTGAACTTGCCACCCCCTGTCATTCCGACCTCGCGAACGAAGCGAAAGCGCCCCCCCTTGTCATTCCGACCGAGCGAGCGGCTTGTCACGACGAAGCCCCTTGAGCGAAGCCGGAAGCGAGCGCCTCCCCTCTGTCATCCCGACCGAGGACCCCCTGCGCCCGAGCGGAGGGATCTATGGCCCTCCGCAGAAGCGCGCCCATTACCACCCACCAAGGCTTCGTGTGGTTGATCTCGCTCGCGAGGGCTTATCTGCGCGCTTCCTGAGTTGATCAATCATGTCGGCTGAAAAATGCTCGATTTTCAACTCGCTCACGGACCCACCTCCACCAGGCCGGATACCTCAACTGTAGCATCGGGAAGCCACACCGAAATAGGGTGCCGCAGGTGCCAATACTTGGGACTTAATCCAAAAGCAATCAATTAGAACTTGACAAATCTCAATTTTTAGGCTAAAATGATTCGTTCGGGCAGACGCCAGCCTATGTCGATACTTGCAGGGTCGGTCCCCCCAAGTGGCCACCTTCCGTTGATCGATGGTGGCTGCCCAAGCAGAGACGCGAGGTGGCCGATAGCGTCAACGGCGGTCGCCTTAGTCCTTTTGCTGCTTCTCGGCAGGGAGGGGCCATGGATCAGAATGATTTTCGACGACAAACGAAGGGAGTTTTGATTGAAAACGGCCACGCAATCTGAATGGAAAGCCCTGGCATTACCCGAGCGGCGAACCACGATCGAGCTCGACCTCAGGTATTCACCTGAGGAGCTCGAGCACATCACGCGGGGCGTCATTCCCGAAGAGATGGAGGACAAGTGGTTTGTCTACTGGGAGGACGACAAACTGTTCTTCCACCGCAGCTGGACCGGGGTGTGCGTTTACGTTGTCAGGTTCAGATGTGAAGAGGACGGGGCGACGATGATCGCCGCAGACATCAACCGTGATCCCGAACAGTACCGCGCGGAGGACGTTGCGCACGACGCCGAGACAATCCCGTATCTCATCGACGTGCTGCTCCTGAAAAGGCCGTCACACTTTCCGTCGAAATCAACTTCGAAGACCGACGCCGCTCTCGAAATGTGGAGCCTTGTGGGCGAAGCGGGGCTCGGTATTCACCCAGGCGACAAACGCGAACCCCGATTCCAGATCAAATCGAGGTGTTTTCTGTGCAAGCACAAATTCAGCGGCCATCCCGGGTGCCAGGCGTTTCCGGAACATCTTCCACACGAGTTAGCGATTGGAGATCGA
>CAZCEX010000637.1:0-2580 GCA_964497785.1 uncultured Thermoanaerobaculia bacterium
GGACCACCGGTCTGAACGGCCTTGAAGGGCCGGTCCTTGAGGATGCCGCCGCCGATGTCGAAGATGATGTGGCGCAGGGTCGTGCCCATGGCGAGTTCGATGAGGCCCGTATTCTTGACCTTGCCGACCAGTGAAAAGGCCTTGGTGCCTTTGGACTTGTCTGTGCCCATCGACGCGAACCAGGCGCCGCCGTTGTCGATGATGGCGCCGACGTTGGCCCAGGTTTCGACATTGTTGAGCACGGTCGGCAGGTCGAAGAGACCTTTTTCGGTTGAGTGCACGTACTTGGCGCGTGGCTCGCCGACCTTGCCGGCGAGTGACAGCATCAGGGCCGAGGACTCGCCGCAGACGAAGGCGCCGCCGCCGCGCGAGATCTTGAGGTCGAAGTCGAAACCCGATCCCATGATGTCGGCGCCGAGCATGCCGAAGGTGCGTGCCTGCTCGATGGCGATCAGAAGGTTGACGACGGCGAGCGGGTACTCGTCGCGCACGTAGATCCAGCCTTCGTGGGCGCCGATGGCGTAGGCGCCGAGGATCATGCCCTCGATCACCGAGTGCGGGTCGCCCTCCATGATCGAGCGGTCCTTGAACGCGCCCGGGTCGCCTTCGTCGCCGTTGCACAGGACAAAACGGCGTTCGCCCTCCGCTCGTTTGCACGAACGCCACTTACGGGCGGTATTGAATCCGGCGCCGCCGCGGCCGCGCAGGCCGGAGGCCTCGACCTCGTCGATGACCTGATCCGGCGAGAGGTCAAAAAGACCCCTGGCGAGACCAGCGTAGGCGCCTTCGGCAATGGCGTCGAGGATGTCGGTGGGGTCGATGCGGCCGATATTGCGCATCGCGATTCGGTGCTGGTTCTTGTAGAAGGGAATCTCGGAGTATTGCTCGATGCGTTTCTTGTCGGTCGGGTCCTTGTAGAGGAAACGCGGCAGGATCTCGCCGTTCTCGACGGTCTTCTCGACGATCTCGGCGACGCTCTTGGCCTTGACCTTGGTATAGAGCACTCCGGAGGGCCTGAAGGCCACCAGCGGCCCGCGCTCACAGAAGCCGTGGCAGCCTGTGGTTTTGACCAACAGCTTGACGGTCGCCGTGCCGTTCCTCTTCTCGACCTCGGTGGAGAAGGCCTCGGCGACCTCTTTGGCGCCGTTGGCGAGGCAGCCGGTGCCGCAGCACACCAGGATCTCGACATCGGTGTCGGCGTTGCGTCCGCGGGCCTCGGCCTGCAGCTTTTCGAACTGGGCTTTCGCTTCAATCCGCATCGTGCGACCCCCCTTCGGCCAGGTACTTGCCGACCCGGGCGGGTTTGGCGCTGCCGTGGTACTTCTCGCCGACGATCATCACCGGCGCCATCGCGCACGCCCCGACGCAGTTGACGGTCTTGACCGTGAACGTGAGGTCGTCGGTGGTCTGATCGGGGCCGATGCCGAGTTTGCGCTCGAGTTCCTCGACGAGCATGGCGGCGCCGCGAATGTGGCAGGCCGTGCCGACGCATACCCGGATGATCGTATCTCCTTGCGGCTCGAGCGAGAAAGCCTTGTAGAAGGTCGAGACCGAGAAGATTTTGGCCAGCGGGACGTCGAGGGCCTCGGCGACCTTGCCGAGCACGTCGCACGGCAGGTAGTTGTAGGCGCGGTGCACATCTTGTAAGACCTGGATGAGAGATGCCTCCTCGGCCGGGTAGCCGGCAAGGATCTCGGAGGCCGGCCCCAGGTCGACCGCGCAATGGGTAGTCGTCGTATCCATACCGCTCATGCCTCCTTGGCGCGGTGTTCGAACCCCAGCTCATAACCCCGGTGCAGAGCTTCGAGGTTGACGTCGATGACGGACGGCTTGGCGGCGAAGGTCTGACGGACAACGGCCTCGATCTGCTCCATCGACACCGCACCGGTGGCGCCGACGTAGGCGCCGAGGGCGACCATGTTGGCGCCTCTGGGGTTGCCGAGCTCCTGAGCGATCTGGTTGGCCGGGATCTCGACGACCTCGACGTCGTCGCGCTCGGCGCCGCGGTTGATGAGGGAGGTATTGATGACCAGGTGGCCGCCGGCGCGCATGTCCGGCTCGAATTTTTCCAGTGATGGAAGGTTCATCGCCACCACTGCGCGGGGCGACTGGATGACCGGAGAACCCACCGGCTTGTCGGAGATGACGACCGTGCAATTGCATGTGCCGCCGCGCATCTCGGGTCCGTACGACGGCAGCCAGGAGACCTCTTTGCCTTCGTGCATTCCGGCATACGCGAGCATCTTGCCGATAAGCAGGATGCCCTGCCCGCCGAAGCCCGCCATGATCACGTCGTTCTGCATCACAGCCTCCTCACGGTCGTCCCGGCAGCGGCGCCCGGTCGTCTCCGTCCGGCGTCTTGAAGACGCCGAGCGGGTAGTACGGCAGCATGGTCTGCTCGAGCCAACGAGTCGCGTCCGCAGGTGGGATCCCCCAGTTTGTGGGGCAGGTCGAGAGGACCTCGACGAGGGAGAAACAGCGACCCTCAACCTGGTAGCGGAAGGCCCGCCGCAACATCTCCTTGGCGTTGACTGCGGCGAGCGGCGTGTGTGACGAAGCGCGGGCGACAAATGCCGGTGT
>CAZCEX010000638.1:0-2574 GCA_964497785.1 uncultured Thermoanaerobaculia bacterium
GTAGGTGTACTCATACACGTAGTCGTTGCCGGACCACTCCAACTGGGCGTGGCCGCTCAGCTTCGTCTTGCGATGGCAGCTCTGTGGTTTCAGGCCGGCGCCGCCGTAGTTGCTGTCCTGCGATGATGTGATTGTCCAACTGTCAGTCTGGTCCGCGGTGTTGGTGTCGAGATAGGGCTCGTACGTGGTGATCGTCTCCCCACTGCTGCCTTCGTTGTGGGTCACGTCCCCATCGGATAGGTGCACGACCAGGTAATCTTCGTCGAGCACGCTGACCTCGACGAGCTTCGCGGCCAGAACCTCACCGGCCGCTCCGCCGAGCATGACAATCAGGCACATGAGAGTGAGAATGCGGGCCAACGTGTGGAGGGCAACAGGAGGTGCGGACTCGTATCGAGGGATAGTGGGCAAGCGACAAGCAGAGGCAAAACTGCGCATCAGATCTCCTCCATTTCGAGAGCCCACGAGAACCACAGGCCCCGGCGATGGTGATTACTTGCAGAGTGTGCGCGGGACTCAGGCGCGTGTGCTGTGCCCTGGGTCACCATTATTCAGACTGAAACGCTCACAGATCTCGCCGGCGCTCTTCTGGGATGGGTCCGAGACTGGTGACATGAGCCGTTGGCATGTTTCGACATCATCCATCCTGCGTCAGGATGTTCCTCGACTGATCCACCGATCTGGCGAAGCACTACCCGGAGTTTTGCCCTACTCTCTCCTAGAGGAGCCCTCTCGGTTCCGTACCAGCCGCACCGCCGAAGGTGTGATCGCGATTCCTCCCATGGCTGTGCAACGAAGCTCGGGAGGTAAGGATTTCCCGACCGCAAAGGAAGCGTCGATCGTCTCGTCCAGGGGAACCTGGTTCGAATAGCCACCGATGGCGAGATCGGCGCACAGGAAGGCGTTGGCGGCGGCAACGGCGTTGCGCGTATGACAGGGGATTTCGCATCCGCCGCCCACCGGATCACAGACAGAGCCCATGGTGTTCTGCAGGGCGATCGCGGCCGCGGCTGCCGCCTGGCTGGCGGTGCCGCCGGCGATCTCGACCACGGCGGCCGCGGCCATGGCGCCAGCCGCGCCGATCTCCACCTGGCACCCGGCGGTCTCGGCGGCAAAGGTGGCGCGAGCGGCGATTCCGGCGCCCACCGCACCCGCAGCAAAGAGCCCACGAATGATGGATTCTTCTTTCGCTCCTCGCTCTGTCGCCAGGGTCGAGAGCACGGCGGGGAGGACTCCAGCCGAACCGCCGGTGGGTGCGGCGCAGACGATGCCTTTGCTGTTGCAGACGTGCATGACGGCCATGGCGCGTGCCGCGACCCGGGTCAGGATGCCCCCCAGCGGCAGAGCACCCTCCTGCTCGGATTTGAGTATGGTCGACGCTGAGGGGGAGGTCAGGGGCATGTGGATCTGGTCATCGTCGAGGCCGGTGTCGACGGACTCCCGCATGACGACCCAACGCCGCAGCATTTCTGTGGTCAGCTCCTTGGTCCCCAGACCGAGCACCTCGTTTTCGCGGGTCAGTGCCGCGTTGCCGAGAGAGATACCTTCTTGTTCAGCCCATGTGGACAACCCGTCGATCGAACCAAACCAGCTCTTTCCGGGCTGTGGGTAGAGCACAGGTGGGCAGTGGCGGATGCACAGCGCGCCATCGATGTGTGCCAGGCCAACCATGGATTTTGCGGATGGTTTCGAGTCCGTGTTGAACTGCACCACACCCGAAGTCGGCTCCGCCCCAATCACCAATCGAGCAGCTGAGCCGAGGAGAGCCCCTACTCGTCGCGCGACCTCTCCGGCCTCAGCGGGCGCACATTCCACGAGCACCGCCCAGGAGCGGCCGTCAATTGAAACCTGCCATCCTCCGACGCGCGTGATCTCGACGATGCCTCCCCCAGTGGACTTCGCCCACAGGTCCAAGATCTCGCCGTCGTTCGTCTGCACTTCCACCCGGATTGCATTTGGATGGTCCGCATGAACGAGCGACTCGATATCAAAAACAACCGGTGTACCGTTGGCCGCCGCGACGGATATCGATGAGGAATAGCGTTGGTCGGTCATTTCCCAGCCGAGTACGCCGGCAGCGAAGGCCAGGTCAACACCCAGGGGGCGCCAGGTAGCTGAATAGGACCCCGTAGGATCGAATGAGCAACGATATCGCGTGGCTCTCTCACCCGCCAGTGCTGCGGCCAGACGGGCTATGCGAAAGGCGCCTGCGGTGTGCGAACTCGACGGTCCTCGCATGACTGGGCCAAGAACGTCATTCAATATGCTGACTTGCGGGTGCATGTTCCTGCTCTCCCTGCGCACTTTCATGGTACAGGTTGATTCGGTCCGGGTCGGCGATACCCTGGTCGATCAAATACTGCACTCCTGCGGTGATGTGCGCCGGGTGCTGCCGGCGTCGTTGCGTCGATAGCCTGTGCGGCTATGGGCAACTAAAGCGCATTGTTGAGATCGAACGCGGGTCGTGCCTGGGAGGCTGGATGCTCAACCAGTTTTCGGATACCCGACTGATCAGTTTTCGCCGGCCCGATGAGTGCACGTACCGCATCCTGATGGGGTGAACCTCCCGCTGAG
>CAZCEX010000639.1:0-2566 GCA_964497785.1 uncultured Thermoanaerobaculia bacterium
AGCATCGCAGTGACCTTCCAGCACGCCGGCCTGTTTCTGAGAGATGTGCGTACGGTGCTCGATACGGCGCTCGAGGGTCTGATCACCGACGATCGTCTCAAGCTCAAGGAGGCCCGGCTCGGGCAGCGCAAGATCCAGCAGTCGTCGAATATCATCGCCGCCAACATCTTCAAGGTCCTGCGTTTACTGCAGCGGGAGTCCGTCGAGGACACCCACCGGTATGCACAGACCATCAGTGCGTTGCAGGAGATCTCCGAGAGCCTGCGCGATGTTGTCATGCGGTCCTACACCCACGTGTCCAACAACCACTCCGGATTCCTCGAGGGGCAGGTGGCCGAGATCGGCAAGGTGCGGGACTACATTTCCCGGATTCTCGACGACGCGTCAGAAGCACTTTCCAGACGTCAGCCGCTCGACATGGAAGCCGAACGCAAGCTCAAGAAGAAGCTCAAGAAGCTCGTCAAAGAGATCGACCAGAACCAGATCATGCGCATCCAGGACAACTCGTCGAAGACCCGCCTGAGCATCCTCTTCTACTCCTTGACCTGGGACTGCCTGAAGATTGCCGAGCATACTCACAACCTGCTGACGGTTTTTCAGGAGCCGCTGGGTGTTGGTCTGGCGGACGCGGACGAGTAGACCGCGTCAGAGACCTCTACTACTCGTCATCAATCAGGTTATTGAGGCCGTCCTCACGGAAACCGATACGGTCGAAGGGGTTGACGACGCTGGATGCAATGTTCATGAGATGGGCCGAGATCCTCTTCAGAAAACGGACGTAAAGCGCAGCGCTCACCGCCTCACTACACACCAGGTCGGGGTCCTCGCGCACAATCAGGGAGTTGAGGATCTCGTCGGCTCGGCGTGCGATCCACCAATGCTCTGACATCACCTCTTTTGCTTTGGCCTCGTCGCCGCTGGGCAGCGCCTCGATGAGCAAGGTGAACATCGTCTTGACCGTGGTTTCGATCTTGCGGACGTCGGGCTCCAGGCTGCCGCAGTCGAGCCTGCCCGGATGCCGTAGGGCGAGATCGACGATGTTCTTGGCCAGGTCGCCGATGCGCTCGATGTCGATGACGATGCTGACAAGGGCCAGGCACGCGGCAATATTGCTACTCGAGGACAGCACCAGGTGGGTCAGCACTTTACGCCGAACCTCTCGCTCGTAGGCGTTGATCATCTGGTCCTTGGCATAGATGTCGAGCTCGATCCGCGCATCGTCGTGCTCTCGAAGCGAGCTCGAGGCGGCAAGGAACATTTCGTGGTCCCCCTCGAGCATCTCGAGCGACCGGTCGTACGCCTGCTGCAGCATGTTTTCTTTTCTGAAGAGCTCAAAAAACGGCCTGAACATGTTTCACCTCAAGAAGAATATTGCCGCTAAGGGCAGGAGAAAGAAGAAAAACAACAACCACACCACGGGGATTATGCGACTGTGCATCGCGATATCGGTCATCTTTTCGGCCATGATAATCGGCAGCTTGCGAATAGCTGGTAGCGGCCAGATCACTAGGATCCCACACACATTGAACAACATGTGTGCAAACGCCACGGTTACTGCATGCACCTCGCCGACCGCAAGAGCGGCGAGCATCGCGGTGATCGTCGTGCCGACGTTGGCGCCAAGGGTGTAGGGGAAGATCTGCTGAATTGTGAGAATTCCGGCTCCGGCGAGCGGCACCGCCAGCGACGTTGTGACGCTCGACGATTGCACGAGAGCGGTGATGATGAGGCCGAAGAGCATGGCGCGCCCGGCGGTGCTGAAGATGACCTGATCGAAGAGAGCTTCTACGCGCGAAATCACCAGTGATTTCAAGAGCACAACCAGGTATCGCAGGGCGGTAAACATGAGTGCCAGGGAGGTCAGCAATAGGAGCCATGGCTGCTGCCCGATGAGGTTGACAGCGCCGTCGACAGCCGGTGCCGTGGCGACTTTGAGAGGGCTCGCAAAGGTGAGGCCTCCGATGTCGTAAAAAGCCCTGGCGAGCCCTGTGGCAAATAGGCCGAGGAAGTTTGTGGTCAACTGCAGCGGAAACAGAATCAAAACCGCCAGTACATTGAAGAAGTCGTGCACATTGGCGGCCGCGTACGCGCGGCGAAACTCGGGACCGCGGTTGATGTGGCCGAGGCTCACCAGGATGTTTGTCACCGATGTTCCGATATTGGCGCCCATGACGACCGGGATGGCCGTTTCGACGGACATGGTTCCGCTGCCTACCAATGCGACAGCCAGGGAGGTGGTGGTCGAAGACGATTGCACGAGACTGGTTACCAGGACGCCGACGAAAAGTCCGATTACCGGGTTGGATGCACTTTGGATCAGGTCGCCCACGAAACCGCCGGAAAACAGCCTGAAGGCGGAGCCGAGCATCCCGATGCTGACGAGGAAGCCGTAGAGTATCGCCCCGAGAGCGATGACTTTCATCGCAGTGTGGTTCAGTATCTGTTGTGTGGCTCTATCGGGAACCTCCAGATTGTCGCGATCCTTCATGTGGTAGGGGCCTCCAGCCAGCGGCGCCGACATCCTAGCAAAACCGGGTCGCAGGAGCGCGGTGCATCGCCGCCCGCA
>CAZCEX010000640.1:0-2562 GCA_964497785.1 uncultured Thermoanaerobaculia bacterium
CAAGCGAAGCCTGCTGTGGGTACCTCCGTTGCGAGACCCTCCGGAGATTGCTGTCGCCTCCGCTACTGCCCGCGAAGCAGGCGCAAGATCTCGTCGGTACCCTGCGGTGCGCTGCCGCTGTCTGTTGCGCGGAGCAGCGGCGCGAGAGCTTCGCTCTCGATCTGCTCGGCGGAGGTCGAAAGCTCCAGGGCCCGCCGATACTCGTTGATCGCCTCATCCGCGTGGTGCGAGAGCAGCAGGGCAAGCCCGAGCTCAGCCCTGATGGCAAATGCCTTCGGAAGGATTTCTGTGAGCCGACGTAGGGGGGCAATGGCCTCTTGCGGGCGGCCGGTGGCGAGATAGGCGTTGGCCTGGTGCACGAGAGGGTCTTCTAGACCGGGGCGATTCTTGGCGAACACGGCACTCATCTCGATCACTTCGTCGTATCGTCCAGTGCGGGAAAGAACCGTCATCAGGTTGAGGGCGGTTCGCACCGTTTCGTCGTGGGCGAGTCCGAGCTGTACGGTCTGGTCGGCAAGCGCGAATCGGTAGAGGTGCTCAGCTTCTTTGAAGCGTTCCTGGCGGCGCAGTGAGTTGGCGAGATTGTTCGTGCTCACCAGAGCGTCGGGGTGGTGCTCGCCGAGGATGCGAACCTGGGCCTCGAGCGTTTGCCGATAGACGGTTTCCGCCTCTGCGTACTGCCCCACCTTGTAGAGCACGTTGCCGATGTTGTTCAGGGTGAGCAGGCTGGCGGGGTGATCCTCCCCGAGCACCCGACACTGTGCCGTATAGGCTTGTCGGTATAGTGCCTCCGCCTCGTCATACTCGCGCTGCCGGAACAGGGTGTTTGCCAGAGCATTGCGGGTGCGCAGCGTCTGGGGGTGGTCGGAGCCCAGCAGTTCCTCCTGCTGTTCGAGGATCACTCTGTAGATCGCTTCGGCTTCGGAGACGCGTTTGAGACTCTTGAGGACGAGGGCGAGGCCGCCTCTGGTTCTGATGATGTCAGGGTGGTCACGGCCGAAGTCGGGTTCGTGCGTGGCCAGAGCCTCGCTGAAGACCCTGTAGGCCTCCTCGAGGTCGCCGTTTTTGTAGAGGGCCTTGCCGAGCCCGATACTGGTTTGCAACCGCACGGAAGCGACGGCTCCCGTCGCCACATCGTCGATCAGCCGAAGGGTCTCTCGGCTCAGGTTGACCGACTCCTCGAACCGACCGCTGTAGAGGAGCCACCGGGCGAGCTCGTTTCTGGTCTGGAGCGTTGCGAGGTTCGCAGGGCCGAGCTTGTGATCACGGAGGGCGAACGCCACCTCGAGCTCCCGGCCGGCCGAAGCGTATTCGCCGAGGTTCATATAGGTCGTGCCGAGGATGTGGCGAACCGACGCCTCGATCTCGGGTTGGTTCTCGAAGGCTCGGTCTATGGTTGCTGCTTTGCGGTCG
This sequence comes from uncultured Thermoanaerobaculia bacterium, assembly GCA_964497785.1. Classification (GTDB taxonomy): domain Bacteria; phylum Acidobacteriota; class Thermoanaerobaculia; order Thermoanaerobaculales; family Sulfomarinibacteraceae; genus CAZCEX01. The sequence continues at coordinate 1,414 of CAZCEX010000640.1, forward strand.
ACGAGGTCGATGAGCCGTACGTCTCGACCTTCGCGGCTCGGGTCCAGGGAGCCCAGGAGATCTTCGAGAAAACCGTTAATCGCCCGTGTGCGCTCGACCTCTTCGCGAGCAGCTTGCTCCGATGCCATAGCCCTCCTTTCCGATCTGACGGCGCGCACGAGGGAGAGACTGGTCGTGATCGTCGCCGCGACGAGAGACGTTGCCAGGACAACGCCGAGCACGAACCCGACCCGATGCCGTTGTACGGTTTTCCGTAGGCGGTACCAACGCCCGAGAGGGCTGGCGGTCACCGGTTCGAGTCGCAGGTGGCGGGCCACATCTTCGGCAAGCTCCGAGGCCGTCGCGTAGCGCAGATCCCGGTCCTTGTGCATGGCCATCATGGTGATCCAGTCGAGGTCGCCGTCCAGGGTTCGTTGCAGGCTGTCGGGGCTCGTGGAGCGACGGTGGGCGATTGCCTCGAGATCGTTCTTCTCGGCTGCCAGGCGTTGGCTCGGCTGCTCGGGCTCGTCGTGCACCATGCGCATCAGAAACTGTACGAAGCTCTCGTCCGCGACGGCGAACGGGGGGCTGTCGACAAGAAGCTGATAGAGCACGGCGCCGAGTGAGTAGACGTCGGTGCGTGAGTCCACCTCGGCGGCGCCGCCGACGAGCATTTCAGGGCTCATGAACCCTGGCGAGCCGAGCAGCTCACCTTGCACGGTGTTCGACGACTCGGCGTCGATCTCCTTAGCTACACCGAAGTCGATGATCTTTGGCACGGGATTTTCGCCCTGCACGGTGACGATGATGTTGGACGGTTTGATATCGCGGTGAATGATGCCCCGCTGGTGGGCGTGCTGTACGCCCCGGCAGACCTCGACAAAGAGCAACAAACGCTGCCTGAGGTCGAGCCTGTGGTCGTTGCAGTATTCGGTGATGGTCTGTCCCTCGAGGTACTCCATGACGAAGAAGGGCTCTCCGCTTGCCGACTCGCCGGCATCGTAGACCTGAGCCACATTGGGGTGTTTGAGGCGGGCGAGGGTATTGCATTCGGTGCGGAATCGCTGGGCGAACGCGGCCTGCATGACGCTGTCGCCGTGGCGTTGGATGATTTTGAGCGCCGCGGTGCGCCGCACCGGCTCGTCCTGCTCGACCAGGAAGACGATGCCC
>CAZCEX010000641.1:0-2557 GCA_964497785.1 uncultured Thermoanaerobaculia bacterium
AAGGAATGGCAGGATCTGGTGCTCGAGCACGGCTGGGCCTACGGGCATGAGGGATCGGCCCTCCGGGGCAAGTTCTTTCTGAGTGCGGTGAGCACCGGCGGTGATGAGCAGGCTTACAGCCGCCAGGGCTCGAACCACTACACCATGGCCGAGCTGCTGTCACCGATTGTGCAGATGGCGTCCTTGTGCGGTATGGACCCCCTTCCGCCTTTCGTCGTGCACGGCACCCACCGCCTGACCGCATCCCAGATGGACCAGCATGCGCACGACTATCGCAGGGTGCTCGAGGGACTGCGCGACGGGCGGCTGGATCTGGAGGCGGTTCGGGTGATGCGACGAATCAACTTCGACCTCGACCAGCTGCTCGGAAGGGGGGGTGGCGGTGCACGGTGAAGGCTTCTTCTTCCAGGCTCTCATCTACCTCGCAGCTGCCGTGGTGTCGGTGCCGCTTGCCAAGAGGCTCGGCCTGGGTTCGGTTCTTGGGTATCTGATCGCCGGCATGGCGATCGGCCCTTTTGGGCTTGGCCTGGTGGGGGACGAGGGCCAGGACGTTTTGCACTTCGCCGAGTTCGGCGTGGTGATGATGCTCTTCCTCATCGGTCTCGAGCTTCAGCCCTCCCTGCTGTGGCGACTACGCGGCTCGATCCTCGGCCTTGGTGGGCTGCAGGTGTTGATCACTACGAGTGTCATCAGCGGCATCGCGAATGCGGTTGGTCTTGACTGGCGTTCTTCCCTGGCAGTCGGGATGATCCTGGCTTTGTCATCGACGGCGATCGTGCTCCAGACCCTCCAGGAAAAGGGACTCATGAAGACCGGCGGTGGGCGCAGCGCCTTTTCGGTATTGTTGTTTCAGGACCTGGCAGTGATCCCGATGCTTGCCATCGTTCCGTTGCTCGCTCGCTCCGGAGGCGGAGTCGTTGACTATGAAGCAGGGGGCCACACAACGAACTGGGTCGGGCACCTGCCGGGTTGGGCGGCTGCTCTCGTGGTGCTCGGGGTTGTCATCGGGATCATCGTGGCGGGTCGATTCTTGATGAGACCTGCCTTTCGATTCATCGCCAGAGCCCACGTCCCCGAGATCTTCACGGCCGCCGCTCTGCTCCTGGTTGTCGGTATCGCGCTCCTCATGACCCGGGTCGGCCTGAGTCCGGCCCTGGGCACATTCCTTGCCGGGGTCGTGCTCGCCACCAGCGAGTACCGGCACGAGCTCGAAGGAGATATTGAACCGTTCAAGGGTCTTCTACTCGGACTCTTCTTCATTGCCGTGGGCTCGTCCATCGACTTTGGTCAGATTGCCGCCCAGCCCGGGATCATCGGTGGCCTGGTGATCGGTTTGATCGCCCTCAAGTTCATCGTCCTTCTGGTGCTTGGACGAATCTTCAAGATGGGTCTTGACCAGAGTCTGCTCTTTTCCTTCGCCCTGCCCCAGGCAGGGGAGTTCGCATTCGTACTGTTCTCCTTCGCCACTCAGCAGGATGTGCTTTCCATTGAGATCACAACGCCGCTCGTTGCGGTCGTGGCGCTGACGATGGCGTTGACTCCCTTGCTGATGTTGGTCAACGAGCGGCTGATTCAACCACGGTTCGGCACCCGAGAGCGAGATGGGCGGGATGCGGACGAGATCGGCGAGACGAATCCGGTGATCATCGCCGGTTACGGTCGTTTCGGAACCATCATCGGCCGCCTCTTGCGCGCCGGCGGGCACGCCGCCACGGTGCTCGAGGTGGACTCCGACCAGGTGGAAACACTGCGCAAGATGGGTCATCGTGTTTTTTATGGTGATGCCTCGAGGCTCGACCTGTTGCGCGCTGCGGGAGCCGAGACGGCACGCGTGCTGGTGATCGCCATCGACGACCCGGAGCACATTCTCGGGATTGTCGAGACGGCAAAGAAACACTTCCCTCACCTGACGCTGCTGTGCAGGGCGGTGAGCCGAGTGCACGCCTACGAGCTCATCGAGGCCGGCGTCGACAAAGTCTATCGGGAAACTCTCGACAGCTCATTGAGGGTCGGCGTCGACGTCATGCGTGAGCTCGGAGTGCCCGGGCACGAGGCGGTCAGAAATACGCGCCTGTTCCGTCGCCACGACGAAGAGGCCCTGCGCCGCATGAGCGGGCACAGGGGAGATCGGAAGGCATATATTCACCTCGTTCATCAGCAGAGCGAAGAGCTCGAACGGTTGCTGCGCGAGGATGATCGTGACCGTGATGAGAGTTTCGACGCCGCCTGGGATGCCGCTTCGAGGCGCCGAGAGTTCGGGACGGGTAATCCCGACCAGTAGGCGTCACCCGGCGACTTTCTGGCGCTTGTGCGGCGCCCACCAATCGATCTCGGGCCCGGCGGGTACGATACCCGTTGGATTGATCGTGCCGTGGCTCGCGTAGTAATGGCGTTTGATGTGGTCGAGGCACACGGTTTCGGCAACTCCCGGAATCTGGAAGAGTTCGCGAGTGTAGGCCCAGAGACTGGGGTAGTCGACCAGGCGGCGGATATTGCACTTAAAATGACCCACGTAGACGGGGTCGAAGCGCACTAGAGTGGTGAACAAACGCCAGTC
>CAZCEX010000642.1:0-2556 GCA_964497785.1 uncultured Thermoanaerobaculia bacterium
CATCATCCGTCGGTAGCGAGTCGATCCAGAATCTACCCTTGCAGGGTCGGGACTTCACCGACTTCGCGATCCTTACTCCGGGTACCTTCTTTGCAGGATCGGACCAGGCCGGCAGCCGTGGCGGCCTCAACGTCGGCGCCCGTGCCGTGCAGAACTCCTTCAACATCGACGGCGCTGACAGCCAGAGTTCGTTCTTCGGTGAGGAACGCGGCGGCACGCGCCCGCCCTTCACCTTCTCTCAGGCCGCGATCAAGGAGTTCCAGGTCGTCAAGTCGGCTTACAACCTGCAGTTCAACGCCTCCGGTGGCGTCATCAACGCGATCACGATGTCGGGTACCAACCAGTTCAAGGGCCAGGTCTTCGGCTACTACACCGACGACGCCATGAAATCAACCGACGCCAAGGGCTTCGACGGCTCCACCTTCGAGCAGAAGCAGTACGGTTTCGCAATCGGCGGCCCGATCGTACGCGACAAGCTGCATTTCTTCGTTTCGTATGACGGTCAGCTGTACAACACTCCCTACCTGGCGATCTTCGAGGATTTCCCCGTCGAGCGCACTGCCGAGTGGGAGGCCATCACCGGCCTCGACTTCGACACTGAGACCGGCGAGATCACCCAGACCAACGACGCCGACGTCATCCTGGCAAAGCTCGATTGGCAGCTCACCGACAACAACCTCTTGACCATCCGCGACAACTACTCCACCCAGCAGGGCGAGAACCTCGTAGGCAACTACTCCAACCTCGGACGGTCGAACAACGGCCTCGAGGAGAACAGCTTCAACTCCCTCGTGGTGTCCCTGAACTCGGTGCTGTCGGAGAACGCCTTCAACGAGCTTATCCTTCAGTACTCCAGTGAGGAGCGGCCGCGCACACCGAACAATTCGACGCTGCCCGAGACGAATATTGAATATTATCGGGCCAATTGGGGGCAGCAGGACTACCTGCCCAACGATACCATCGAGACTCGTTTCCAGATTATCGACAACTTCACGTACTACTTCGGCGCCCACACGATGAAGGCCGGTATCGACATCGACATGGCGAATTATGAGAACTTTTTCTATCGATACAGTGCCGGTCAGTATTACTACTCGGATTGGGACGATTTTTTCAACGACGAGCCGAGAAACTACCGGCAGGGCTTCTCGGACTACAACGGCGAGATCGAGTTCGACGTCAGCTACTACGCCTTCTACCTGCAGGACGAGTGGCGGGTCAACCCGAAGCTCACCTTGACCTACGGTCTGCGTTACGACTTCCAGGACAACCCGACACCGCAGGTCTGCAACCCCCTCTATCCTGAGACCTGCCAGGTCCCTGATGACAACAACAACTGGGCGCCGCGAGTCGGTTTCGCCTGGGATATCAATGGCGATGGCAAGTCGGTCCTGCGTGGTGGCATCGGCTACTTTTACGACAATACGCCGACCCTGCTCTTGTCGAATGCCATGACTGACAACGGTGCCTTCACCACGACGATCCGCAACTACTGCGACTACGCGTACTGCCCGGGATACGGAGACGCGCCGGTAGATAGCATCGACGACCTCGGGGAGGGCGGCACGCCGAGCATCAAGGTCGTCTCCCCCAACTTCGAGAACCCCGAGACCTGGCGCCTTTCGCTCGGTTACGAGAAAGAGGTCTGGAAGGACGTCTCCCTCGGCATCGATTTGATCTACTCCGAGAGCGAGAAGCTCGAGCGTTCGCAGAACCAGAACGTCGAGCAGATCGAAGGAACGACGGTCGACGGTCTGCCGCTGTATGAGAACGGTGAGCTCTACCCCGAGTTCGACGAGATCAACCAGTACACCTCCGATGTCCCGGCAGAGTACAAGGCGATCATCCTCAAGGCACGTAAACGTTACTCCAACGGTTGGATGCTCGACACCTCCTACACCTGGTCCGAGGCCAAAGACAGCAACTCGAACGAAAGAGCGACGACCTCCTACCCCTTCGACCAGTACCACCTCGACCTCTCCTGGGGACCGTCCAACTTCGACGCCACCCACAAGTTCGTCGCTTCTGCGACCTACGAGCTGCCCTACGGCTTCCTCGTGTCGGGAATCTGGATCATGCGTTCCGGCTTCCCCTTCACGGCTGTGGACGGTCGCGACACGAACGGTGACGGCGAGTACGGCAACGAGTTTGCCCTCATCGAGACGTCGGACGGCCAGTTCTACCGCGAAACCCGCAACAGCTACCGCCAGCCCTACTTCCGCAACCTGGATTTGAGGCTTTCAAAAGCCTTCGGCCTCGGCAAGGGCATGGACATCGAAATCATCTTCGACGCCTTCAACGTCACCAACGAGGCCAACTGGTACACCACCAACGATTCCCTCGTGAACCGCTACGGCGAGATAGAAGACGACTTCGGTGAGCTCGACCGCGTCGGCGACCCGCGCAGCTACCAGCTGGGTGCGCGCTTCCGCTTCTGAGCTGATCTTCAATCACATCCAAGCGGGGCCTTCGGGCCCCGCTTTTTTGTGGGGGAGTACCCGTTTCGGCGACAGCGACAGCGACAGCGACAGCGACAGTGGCTGTGGCAGGCTCGCC
>CAZCEX010000643.1:0-2535 GCA_964497785.1 uncultured Thermoanaerobaculia bacterium
GTAGGACCCTGGAGTACGATACAAAAATGTCTCACGAAACCCCCACGTGGTCCTTTGCCGTGTGAACGAATCCAGGATCCCCGTGAGCTTCCCTTCTCTCCGGGTCAAAGCAGAGGAAATCTCCCCCACCTCCAGAAGGCGGACTGCACCTTCTTCGTTACCTTCTGCCTCCAGGACGCTGTTGCCGGACACGTCTAGGAACACTCGTCAAGATCGGGTTCATCGGATGTGGAGGTCCTTCGCTTCTATTCTCCACGCACGGTGATTCCTTGAACATCAGGATATGAGACTGATTCTTTTTCTCAAATTTTACAAAGTGATGACATAACTTATCTCATTCTAGTGGTTTAATTGACATATTGAGATCGCGTGATAGGGTCTACGTTTTCTTGGAGGAGGTCCCCAATGTTGACCACTCTCTCTAGCGTATCGCGGTATGGGGCAGTTCTGGGCATCCTTGGTGCGAATGTTCTCCTGTGCGCTGCCCAGCCACTGACCAGTGGAGACCTCATCATTTCGGGCGTTAACCTCGAGGTTGCGCCGGCCTTCCAAGAGATCGATCCCGGGCGGATGACGATTGTCGAGACGAGGCTGGCGGGGGCTGCCGCCGGACAAGCCGGCTCAGGCTTGAGAGTCCGAGGTGAGCTTGGCGGGCCCGGCCTCCCTGAACCTCTCCAACTGTCTACCGTTCCTGGTGAACCTTTCCACATCCCCGGCCTCAATCGTGAGGGTACCTATACTTTGTCAGGGATCCGCTTGACAAGTGGTGATGAGTCTCTTCTCGAGGCTACGCCGAGTTCGGTCGAGATTCTCGTGCACCGGTTGGTGATCGCATCGGTGACTTCACGACCCTTGACCCCGGAAGAAATCGAGTCCTACGGCATTGTCATCACCGAGGACAACTACACCGCATGGCACTACACAGTTGGGTACCAGATAGAGGGCGCCGACGTCGAGATACCATTCGACCTCCTGATGGGACCCGACGGCATCATTCCATTGGAGATGCCCGACCCCTACTACATGCCCCTACCGAATGTCGGTACCGAGGGCCCTGTACCGGCGATTCAGTTTTCCGGGCTCGAGCTTGTCGCCGAGAGTGAAACGGAGACCACCCAACCGTCGACCGAAGGCGGTCCCCCAGTCGTTCCGGGATTCTTGATCTTTCCAACCGATGTCGCCTTTTTGAATCAGTTCTTCTCGGTCATCGCCGTCGTCCAGAACGGCGCTCTTGCAGAAAGCGGCATCGAACTGCGCGATGTCACGGCAAGCCTCGAGCTGGCCGGGAGTGGCATCCGCCAGGCGGAGACTGAACCGCCGACAATACCCGGCGAGCTCGTGCCGGTCATGGACCCCGGCCCCGACGGTGAAACCGGAACGGCAGACGACCTCACGATCATCGTGGCTCAGGCATCGGGCGAAGCTTCGTGGCTGCTGGAAGGGCTGGAGGAAGGCCAGCATCGCGTGACCGCACATTTGCGTGGGGAGTTGCATGGGCTCGCCAGCGGTGAGGTTGCCCACGTCGAGGGGGCGGTCCCGGGTGTTGTGCTCGTCCGTGACCCACGGTTCTCGATGACTTTCTTCCATCCTTGGACCGTGAGGGCGGGAGAGGTGTACACACTGAAAGTCGTGGTCGCGAACACATCGACAACCCCCGTGTACGATCTCTCATTGAACCTGCCAGGTACTGCGTTGACCGGCGCCCAGCTACTGAGTGACCCAGCCCAGGGGGTTTCGGAACTCCTACCGGGGCAGTCGGCGATGGTCTCGTGGGACCTTCGGGCTCTGACGACCGGACGTGTTGTAGCCAGCGCGTTCAATACCTCCAATCCCATCGACGCGTCCTTCCGCTTCGAGATGGGGGTCGGTGAGCTGGGCATTCCCCTATCGCCCGAGTCCCTCGTCCTTCCTCCGATCGTGGATCTTCTTCCCCAACCATTCGTGGCGACGGCGCTCGAGATGCTGGGGCTCGCATATTCCCTGGCGACGGCCCCAAACGGCGCCGAAATCGACCTCCCGCCAGTCGGCGAGGGCATCGTACGCATCCGTGCCGTCGAGCTGGCGACGGCGGCACGGCGTTTCGCGTACGGTGAAGACCTCGAGCGAGCGATGATGACTCTTGGCCTGCGGTGGCTTGGAAGTGATCGTTGGAGCGTCGGATGGGATGCTCTGCGCCGAGCTTCCCGCCGGGGCCATGCGCTTGATGCCTACCTGGGTACAGCCATCGCCGATCGGATCGCTGAGGTTGGTTTCGCCGAGGCCATCGCCGACCTCGAGGAGATCGCTATTACTGGCCGTACGACCATGATCGTTGTCGCCGAAGATGCCGGATACGAAGGCAGCGGCCGGCTCGCAATCGTCGGCTCGAACACAGGCTTTGCGGCCGTTGGACAAGGCGCTGACACCGCACTCTTTCGGAGGGAGCTACCCGGTGCGACCGTGGTCGAAGTGGAGCCCACCAACGGCTCCTGGTCAGGAGAAATCGGGATCCTCTCAGTCGATATCGACGACCAGCTGCAGTGGATCGAAAACGGC
>CAZCEX010000644.1:0-2531 GCA_964497785.1 uncultured Thermoanaerobaculia bacterium
GGCAGACCGTGTAGCAGTTGCCGCAGTACATGCACTGCTCCTCGACGATCTCGATCGACGCCTTTCCATCGACAGTGGCCGGGCGAATGGCGCCGGTTGGGCAGGAAGCGATGAGGGTCGGGATCTCGCACATCTTGGGCAGGTCATCATGCTCAATGACCGGCGCCCGGGTGTGCACACCGAGGATCGCGATGTCGGAGCAGTGGACCGCACCGCACATGTTGAGGCAGCAGGCGTAGGCCACCCGCAGCTTCGCCGGCAGGATCATACCCGTGAAGTACGGCATGAGCTCGTCCATCACCGACTTGACGACACCGGACGCATCCGACGCCGACGAGTGACAGTGCACCCAGCCTTGGGTGTGGACCGGGTTGGAAATCGCGTTGCCGGTGCCGCCGACGGCATATCCGAGGGCCTCGGCTTCCTTGACAACGTCGTCCACCTTGGACTCGTCGGAGATGAGGAACTCGACGTTGTTGCGGCTCGTGAACCGGAGAAATCCGTCGCAGTACTTGTCGGCAATGTCACAGAACTGACGAATCGACGTGACCGCGAGAAGGCGCGGCGTACCGGCACGAACGGTGAACAGCTTGTCGCCCGACTCGGCGACATGAACCATCACTCCCGGCTTGAGGATCTCGTGGTAGTCCCACTTGCCATAGTTCTTTTTGATGACGGGTGGCAGAAACTGCTTGTAATTTGGCGGGCCAATATCTGTAATACGTTCTTCAGCCATCTAATCCTCCCCTCTACTCTTCGCCGTCTTCGAAGATCTCGTCATCGAAGAAAATGTACGGGTTCGACCGCGGCGCCATCACCATCTCGGGGATGGGGTCGAGGCCGATCTCCTCGAGGAAGTTGGAGAGGCCGACGCGCTGGATGAACTCGCCCGTGCGCTCACGAGCCTTGCCGTGCTCACCCCACAGCTCCCAGATTGCGTCCGTGAGCTCTTTGAGGTCCGCGTAGTCTTCTGCGGGATCCATCTCCAGGAAAGGAACAAAAACGGAGCACAGAAGTGCGCCGCCGACGATCGGCGCCTTGCCGCCGATGAGGATCGTCGCACCGCGGTCGTCGCCCGGCTTGAGCGCCTTCGGCATCACGTTGATGCAGTGCATGCACTTGACGCAGTTGGCGTTGTCGATCTCGAGCGCCTTGCCGTCCCATTCGATACAACGGGTGGGGCAGAGATCACAGATCTCGGTGTCGATATCGACGGTTTTGACGTACTCCGCGACCTTCGCCTGATCGACCTTGATGTCGTCCCGCCAGACCCCGATGACCGAGCAGTCCGAACGCGCAATCGAAGCGACACAGTCGTTCGGGCAGCCGGAAAACTTGAACTTGTACTTGTAGGGGAAGAACGGGCGGTGAAGCTCGTCCTGGAACTCCTGGGTGATGTTGTAGCAGGCGTCGAGGGTGTCGTAACACGCCCACTCACAGCGAGCTGGGCCGACACAGCACGACGGCGTGCGCATGTTGGACCCGGAACCACCGAGGTCCCAGCCTCCTTTGGTGAGATCGGCGAACAGGGGCTCGATGGCCGCTGTCGTCGACCCGAGGAAGACGATGTCACCGGTGGAGCCGTGCATGTTCGTCAAACCTGAGCCGTGCTTGTCCCAGGTGTCGCAGAGGAAACGAAGTGCATCGGTGGTGTAGAACCAGCCCGAGGGCTGATTGATTCGATGGGTGTGGAACTCCGCCACGTTGGGAAACTCCTCAGGAAGATCGGAGTATCGACCGATCACCCCGCCCCCATAACCCATCACACCCACCAGGCCACCGTGCTTCCAGTGACTGATGTGCTCTTCGTACGAGCGCTCCAGCTGGGCCAGTGCGTCCCGGACCATCGGTTTCTTGTCTATTTCTTTTTTGAACTCCTTGACGAAGCTCGGCCACGGCCCCTTTTCGAGCTCGTCAAGCAGCGGCGTTTTGTATTTATTTTCTGTCATGGCCACCCCTTTCCATTTTTCTTTGGTGTGGGACAGAGCCCCCACGATAGATCGAGACAGTTGAACTGGTATACGAGGGACTTCGACACCGGTGATCTGTCATGATCCGGACGTACCTCACGCATCCATGGTCGAGAATTCGACCGGAATTTCAAACTTGCCGCTTTGGACGAGGGACAACCCGCGAGCCCTCCCCATTTCCACAGTTTCTCGAATGCTCTGGTCAAAGGGTAAATCTCTCCCCAATCGTCCAAAGGGCGCGATGCAACGCCCATGCCAAAGCTCGTGATATTTTTCACTGGGCGGAACCGGTTTTCTTTCAAGGATATGCGTTCATTTCGAACTATGGCCTCGCTCCCCGGAGGCGTTTTGGGTGACAATGCCGTTACTCCCCCGTAACGTTCCAACCAACCGTCGCCATCTCGTCTCGATGGCCGATGAAAAAAACGTCAACAAAAATGGCCGCCCAAAGGACTGGGCGGCACGAAAAGAAAACAATGAAATAGAACTCAAGGAAAAAAACAAGGGCTAGTGCCACTCCCAATCAATGTAATCGGGCTCGGAATCGACCATCGCGTTGAC
>CAZCEX010000645.1:0-2513 GCA_964497785.1 uncultured Thermoanaerobaculia bacterium
GGGTGTCGTTTGGCCCCTTTTTCGGCGTATTCTTGACCCATACCACCAGTATGAGGCTTCGAATCCGCCGAAAAACGACCTCAAACGACCCTCCGAAATCCATCCACTGTCAATGCCCTACACCCTCCTAGCGGCATGACCGATTCCAATGGTGCGACCCCCATGCCCGACGTCGAGTTGATGTTCGATCTGGGCGGCGGTGGTCCTGGCAGCCGTGACGTGGTTGCCGTTGCTGGTTCTAGCGATCATCGATGGTGTTGCATGGGGAGACCACGTCACGGTTCCACTCATCCGGGATTTTCTTCCTTTTGGGCAGTTTCTGCTGGCGATGCCGGCCCAGGAGGTTTTGCGGACTCTGGCACGGTTGTTGATATGAAAGATTCAACCCACATTCAGCGATCCACTGCTTTGGGGGGACGATTCCGCGTCGATTGCACGATATTTCGTCTCCATAGCTCGCACTGCGCCGCAGGATTCAGTCGTATGCAGGTCGCCAATCTCCCTGTAATACGGGGAGTTCGTGAACGTCTGTTGAGCTTTTTGTGGACTGGCATGGTTCGTGTAGTAGTTCACGGACACAAGGCGCGAGTCGGTTTGCGAATTCTTCGCGCCGAAGACGATTTTCGAGGAGGTTGGCAATGAAATTCATTTTTTTTCTGGCGTTGACTATCGCAGCGGCCGTCATCCTGGTCGCACCACAGGCGGCGGCTCAGTCGAGCGCCAATGAATGGCAGTTCGCCATCGCGCCCTACCTGTGGGCAGCGGGTATGGATGGCACGTTGACAATTGTGGATCAAGAGCAGGACGTCGACGTCCCGTTCAGTACCATCATCGACAATCTCGACCTCGCCTTCATGGGCCATTTCGACATGAGGAACGACCGATGGGTGCTTGGGTCGGATCTTATCTTCGTGGATCTGGAGCATAGCGAAGACGTTTCCAGCGAGGGGCACCCGCTGGGTACGGTCACGGCAGGCATGGATATGACCCTGTTCGAGGTTGCCGGTGGCTACCGCGTTTCGCCCGCCGTCGCCCTGCTCGCCGGTGCGCGCTGGGTCGACATGGGTATGAACCTCCGCTACGCCGGGGAGGTCGTCGGTGAAGACGGCGACGCCAGCAAGAGCTGGATCGATCCGCTGATAGGGGTGAACGTGTTCGCACCGCTGTCCGAAAAATGGTTTCTGGGTCTCCGCGGGGATGTTGGCGGATTCGGCGTCGGTTCCGAAATGACATGGCAGGCCTACGCCAACGTCGGGTTCAAGGCCTCCGACCTCGTGTCGATCATTCTCGGATATCACGCTCTTGATATCGACTACGAGGGTAGTGACGGACGCCACTACAGCGGTCTCGACCTATTGGTCTCCGGCCCGCAACTCGGCGTGGCCTTTACATTCTGAAGATGCTTCAACTCGTGGATTAGAGGAGGTGTTGTGACATGCTGAGATTTCGGCTTCACATGCAGTTCACACCGCAGGCGTATGAAGAGGTGTCCTCGGTGCTGCGCTCGCTCGTCGGACCGGTCCGGGCCGAGCAGGGATGCGTCGCAACGCGCATCCAGAAGGACAGCGAAAGGGGCTGCGAGATCAACTGGGTGGAAGAGTGGTGCAGCATCGAGGACTTCGAGCGGCACCTTCGCTCAGGGGCCTTCCGCCAGATCCTGGCTGTCATCGAGATGGCCGCTGTGCGGCCGGTGGTCGAGATCGACGATGTCAGTTCACGGCGTGGATTCGATCTTGTAGAGGAGATCCTCGGTCTGACACCGGCACTGATGAATGAAAAATGCAGAACAACGAACGATGGATGACGAACAACGGGAGATGGAATGGCGAATCTGATCGCAACCGAGGATCACGCGATCCGACGCTGCCTTCAATTTTTCATTGTTCATTATTCATTGTCAATTTCCTAAAGGGGGCTTGAGATGGGAATGTTAAAACCACGTTCGATGAATAGGGCCTTGGTCTGTGGGCTGTTGTTGGTCCTGGCCACTGCTCCGCTGTTCGCGCAGCAGGTGACCGGCACCCCCGGCTCGCCCAGCGCCACCACGACAATCGACGGAAAGCAACTCCCGCCGCCGCCCGACAAGACATTTCATGGCAAGATCGAGCGCAACGTCCTGCAATCCACGCCGTACTGGCCGCCCCGGGTGGTGCCGCCGGAGGGTGCGCCCAACATTCTACTCATAATGACCGACGACGCGGGTTATGGCGTGTCCAGCACTTTCGGGGGAGTCATACCCACGCCGGCAATGGATCGTCATGCGGACAATGGTCTTCGCTACACCCACTTCCATTCCACGTCTGTGTGCTCGCCGACGCGGGCGGCACTCATCACGGGGCGCAACCATCACCAGGTTGGTACTGGCTCGATACCGGAGTTGTCGACCGGTTACCCCGGCTACAACGCCATCATGACGAAGGATAATGCGACGATTGCAAGAATCCTTAAGGGCCACGGTTACGTGACGTCCTGGTTCGGCAAGAATCACAATACGCCGGATCTCCAGGTCAGTA
>CAZCEX010000646.1:0-2512 GCA_964497785.1 uncultured Thermoanaerobaculia bacterium
ACGGCCTCGAGACCGCAACGCGCCGGTTCTCCCGTCGGTCTCCCCGTGAGTTGCCTTCTCGTTCTTCGTTGAGGCAACAAAGCCGATCAGAGAACCAGTAAAAGCGCCTCAGGTGGCGCGTGCCGGGTGCGCCATTGTGCTGGAAGCGCATCGGGTTTGGATCCCGTTCTGCACAATGACGACACCGGGCAACGCTCGGGTAGACCGTTTCGGCAGTGATCTCCAGCCTGCGAGGTAGGCCGCTGCTCATGCGACGCTGGGATGACCGTCCTACGGCATCCCAGAAGGCCGGGGCAACGGAGAACCAGCCGGTCGGGAAGGTCACCCCGGTCGGGTGTACACTGAAACCAGAGAACAAAACCAGGCGAGGTGAACCATGAAACTGCGGCGCGTGTGGCTCGTTGTATTGTCGGCGTTTTTTGTAGTTACTACCGTCTCTGCTGTGTTGGCTCAGGACATTACGACCGATGTCGTGGCGGACGACGGGGTGCTGCTCGCTACGTACGTCTACCTCCCCGATGGCGACGGGCCGTGGCCGGTCATCCTGCTACGTACACCGGTTGGCCGAGGTTCGAGTTCCTGCGCCTCTTGGGTGGCCTACGGCTACGGATGTGTCAACCAGAACCAGCGTGGTTTTGGCGATTCGGGGGGTGGATATGAGTTCTTGCAGCTCGACGGGGCGGACGGCAGGGCCACGGTAGCGTGGATCGCCGAGCAACCGTGGTGCGACGGCAATGTCGGCGGTACAGGAAGCTCGGTTCGCGGTCTCTCCCAGTACATGATGGCGCCTGGCGCCCCGGAGGCGCTCAGATGTTTGAGCCCAGGCGAATCCACTCCGGACCTCTACCACCAGTGGGCCTACCAGGGAGGTGTACTGCGCGAGCAGTTGATCGTTGGGACGTTTCTGAACCTCGGAGAGGAACCGATTATCGATCTGTTGCTGGACCATCGCCTGCGCGACGAGTTCTGGGATGGCGGGCAGCAGGCGGTCACCCATCCGGAGTTGGTGAATGTGCCCGGTCTGCATGTCGGTGGCTGGTATGACATTTTCTCCCAGGGCACACTGGATGGATTCACGACCTTCCACAACGGTGGAGGCGAGGGCGCACGCGGACGCCAGAAGCTCATCATGGGCCCCTGGCTCCATGGCAATAACGGTAGCGTCTCCGGGCAGCTGTTCTATCCGGACAACGCGAATTTTGATCCTGACGTGCGCAAAATGGCCTGGTTGAAATACTGGCTCGAAGGTGAACCGACTGGGGTCGAAAGCTGGCCGGACGTTTTTGTTTACCTCATGGGTGCTGCGTGGAGTCCCATCGGCATCCCTGAGGAAACGGGGGCGCCCGGAAATACCTGGGTAGCCCTGGACGGGTGGCCGCCCCCGTCTGAAGCGCTGAGTCTGTACCTGGGGGGGCACGGGTCTTTGCGCTCGGCGCTACCCGCAGGCGCCGACATCGAACTCTTCATTGACCCCGAAAACCCCGTGTTGACGACGGGCGGTCCGAACTACATCTGTGGTGACCCTTTCGGCGATTACCCAGCGATTCGGTGCGGCCCCCGCGACCATCGCGAGATCGAGGCCCGCGACGACGTGCTCGTTTTCACGACCGACGAACTGACGGAGCCGCTTACCGTGATGGGCCGCATCAGCTGCACCCTGTGGATAAGGCCCGACACCACCGACCTCGACCTGGCGGTGCGTTTTACCGACGTTTACCCGTCAGGTCACTCGATGCTCGTCACCGACGGAATCCAGCGGGCGCGCATGCGCTGCTCGGACGAGTACGAGTGTTTTCTGACGCCCGGCGAGCCAACCGAAATCACCGTCGACCTGTGGTCAACTGCACTGGTCTTCAACCGCGGACACAAGATCCGCATCTCGGTGTCGGGCTCCAACTGGCCGCGCTTCGAGGTCAACCCCAACCACGGCGGTGATCTCAACGGCGAGATACCCGGTGTCGTCGCTCGCCCCGACCTGCTCTTCGGGCCCGACTACCCGTCTCGTCTTGAGTTGCCGATCTGGACGCCTGCACCACGCCAGCCCTCCGGCAGGGCAGACTGAGGTTATCGGTCGAGATACCGGTATCCTGGTCGGCGGCGGTTACGAACCGCCGTGGAGGACTGCATGGCAGAGCTTGACAGCCGATTCGTCGGGCGTACCTTCGATGATTTTCTGTTCCGGCCGCAGCGGGCGGCCGGCGAGACCCGGCGAACGATCGACCTGGGCACCCGACTTACCGCCGGGCTTCGCCTCGGGCTGCCGGTCATCTCGGCCAACATGGACAGCGTGACCGAGGCCGAGATGGCTGAGACCATCGCGCTCGAAGGTGGTGTCGGCATCATCCACCGGGCGCTGCCGATCGAGCAACAGGCCGAGCTGGTGCGGCGCGTCAAACGCAGCTACGGCGCCGTCATCGAGGACCCGTGGCGGGTCCCGAGGGGCACCAGCATCCGCGACGCGAAGGCTCTCGCGCGACGGCACTCCGTCAACGCCCTCCTGGTCGAGGAGGGG
>CAZCEX010000647.1:0-2511 GCA_964497785.1 uncultured Thermoanaerobaculia bacterium
TGTCTCCAGTGCCCTGACCCACCGCGCACCATGCTCGGTTCTCATCGTCCGATGACGGAGCCGGCCGAGATTACTGCGCGGGTGACTTCACCTGGAGGAAAGCAGGCACAGAGTGGAACGGTCTGAGGTCATCCGGCAGATCGAAAAACTGGCCATCGTCGTCCTCGACCAGGAGGACCTCGGAAAACTCCTCGATGATTCCGATACGATCCGGGCGGAAAACACCTGTGTAGCCGGCTTGATCCGGATCCTCTCTCTCGAGGGTCGTCTACTCGTACAGGAGCAGACGCCAGAAGGCGAGGTGCTCATCCGGAGGCTGGGCTCCCGGGAAGCTGCGGAGCAATTCGTCGAGCATCGGCTCGCCGCCTACGAACGTATGTGGGATGGCTGTGGCTGCAAGATCAACTACCAACAGAACCTTGAAAGCGAGTGACACGTGGCGCTGTGGCCTGGGCCGTTGAGCCCGATCACCACCTCAAGCTCTCCGAGTTCCCGCCACGCGAGAGCGCGTTTCCGGTAGGTCTCGCTGGAGTCCGGGTCCAGCCGAGGGTGTTCGAGATGAACGGCACGTCCTCCGGGTCGAGAACGAAGCACGCTGGCTTGCCAGGGCGTGGTCCGGAGCGAAGCGGAGGTCGAAGCCTGATGCCGAAGGCGCTATCGAACCCATCAGCGCCTCTATGGAAGCGCCGATTGGCCCCATCCACTTGGTTGGCTGACCCGATCCGCCAGAGACGCGAGAAACTCCATTGTCTCCACCACCGCCGCGTCAACGACCGAATAGTAGGCACGGATGCCAACCTTCATATATGCTCGCTGGTTCAACGGTCTGATGGGTATTGGCCTTCCCTCCCTCGCCTCATCCCAGGCTTGCCCACTTCGGGAGAAGGGCTATGCCCTCCAATCTCCTAGCGGCTCCGATTATGGCGCGCATGGAGGAGGTGTTTCATCGAGGCCACACTCCTTTCGCAGTTGCCGCGCGGCTTCTTGGTTTACTGGATCTGAGAAGGGCAACATAACGTTCATACCTTGGGCCTCACCAGCGAAGTCGCCGAGGCCGTCGATGACGCTTTGCCGGAAGAAGAGCGGTGGGTCCTCCTCGAGGTAACGAAGAGCGAGGTACACGCCGCAGCGCGGCTCCAGCTCGAGGGCGCGGAGCACCACATCGCGCCGCGTTTCAGTGGTGTGCGCGTTCTCGAAGAGCCGGGCGAGATCGGGGGGGCTCGTCGCCATGCTGATGCTCTCGGAGGGGAGCTCCTCATGGGAGGACGGCGTGGCCTGCGTCACCCTTACGGCTGCCGGCTCGGCCGGGCCGAGACCGGAAAGTCCCTCTGAGCCCAGGGGGACGCCTCCCTGGGAGGGGACGCTGATCAGCAGGGCAACATAAGCTGCGGTGACCGCGACGGTGACCGCTCCGGTGAGCAGGGGAGGGCTCCTGCGCGAGAGCGCGGCCAGGATCAGCTCGAGCCCCAGGAAAAGGGCCACTGCCGGTCCTACGGAAAAATCAAGACGGTCGGCGAAGAGCAGGCCCAGGAACGCCCCGAGGATTCCCGCGCCCCAGGTGATGAGCAGGCGTTGCCTGGGGCGGGAGGTGAAGATGGCCGAGATGGTGGTCGGGATGATCAGCAAGGCGAAGACCACGACCACACCGCCAATCCGGACGGCGAAGGTGATCACAACCCCGAGCAGCGCATAAAACAGGAAGTCCCAGGCCACCACCCTGATTCCCTTCCGGACCGCAGCGTCGTAGTCGCTTGAGAGCCTCTGGAAGGGATGACGCAGGAGGAAAAAACAAAGACCGACGGCGCCGAAGACCACGGCGCAGACGAGAATATCGGTCCAGGTCGCCCACAGAATGCTGCCGGCCAGCATGTGCTGGGCATGGACATGGCCGCCGGGAGCGATGCCGATGAGGAACAGGGCTGCCGCAGCCGCGATCGCGTACGAGATGCCGATGACCGCTTCCTGAGAGATCCAGATCACATGGCGGCGCGCCAGGGCGAAGAAGGCAGCCGCTCCCAGAGCGAGAGCAAAAGATGCCAGGTAGGTCAGGGGGGAGTGCTCTTCAACGCCGAAGATCAGGTGGGCGGCGATGGCGCCGACCGCGACGATCTGGGCGAGAGCGATGTCCACGAAGACGATCTCCCGGCTGAGAACGTGCATGCCCAGGTAGCCGAGGATGGCCGTCATGACAACGCAGGCCAGGAAGGGGAGACCGAGCAGCTCGACGGAATGGAGGATGAATTGCAGCATATGGCTCAGCGCCTTTCTGCGGTCATCACGGCGCGCACGATCAGAGCCGCGGCGAAAAACGCCCCGAGAGAGAGGATAAGAGTTGGTCCGTAGGGCAGATCGTGGAAATAGGAGAGAGAGAGCCCGATGACGCAGGCCAGCATACCCAGCCCCCAGCCGACCGCAACCGCCACTCCCCATCTCCTGGTGAACATGGTGGCGATGCCCGCCGGGATCATCAGGAAGGCATATGCGAGGAGCACGCCGGCCACCGGAACGATG
>CAZCEX010000648.1:0-2501 GCA_964497785.1 uncultured Thermoanaerobaculia bacterium
ATTTGTGAGTGCAGATTGGGTCCGCAATTCTGCAATCACCGCTCTGCAATCAACAATCTGCAATTTTTGTAAATCAAACAAGAAAAGTCGTCTGCAACCGTTTTATGGCACTTGGTGAATTCGAGCAGCTCGTTCTGCTTGCCGCGCTGCACCTGGGCGATAAGGCCTAGTAGTCGTAGCGTTCCAGCCACTGGAGATCGAACTCGTCGAAGTAGACAGCGTAAACTGATTCTGCTCCGAAGCCGATCACATGGCGGCCAACAGGGAACACAATCTGCTCGTGCAATTCCCCGTCACTCCCGAAGACATCATACACACTTGCATCGCCCACCGGTTGGCTGCGGCGTACCCAAGCGTCACCATCCTGTGTGACAAAAACCGCGCTACTAGTGAATGCAGGCATCGTCTCTGGCCAATCGTACCGAGTAATGTCAGGTTCCCCACCGCGGCCGGTGCTGCGTCCGAAGGACGGACTAATCCCACCTCCGGCGTTGAGGGACACATCGATCGTGAGACCGCCACGTTGATTGTTCACCACCCATGCGATCTTCTCGTCGCGTCCGACCCGTACTGGCTCGAAGACCACGACCGAACCGCTCATCTTGCCGCCATCGGCGGTCAGCCATTCCATGAAGTACTCCGGGGACCGGGCCACAGCCACGCGTCCGTCCGGAGACGCGCTCCATGAATCTTCCGGTGTCAGCGGCACAAGCCTGATCGAGATATTCTGGCCGCGAGTTACGGTACGCCGCTCCCGGAGCCTGACCATGCCGAGAGTGTCGACCTGATCGGTGCGCGGATCCCACCGTGCGATCGTGGCTGAATCGGCACCTTGTGGTCGTCCTCTACCTCGGAGCGGGCCTCCCATATCGAGCGGTTGGTAGTAGATGAGTCCCTCCGCATCGACTGCACGTGGTAGTGCGACTACCATCTGGTCACCCACCTGGCGAGCAAAGGGCATGGAACGGATGAACTCGCCGTTTGGCCCCAGAACTGTGAGCCGCCCATTACCCAAGTCCGTCAGCAAGGTCGAGTCGCCTGGCCACGAGAAGAGGGCGTCGGGCGTGCGATATTCGCGGGGACCCTGACCTTCCCTGCCGATTCGCTGCATGGTGCCTGCCTCCAGGTCGACCCATGCAACCACCTGACTGATACCGTCGGTAATCATCAGCCTTCCGTCCGGCATCTCCCGCAGCCCGGATACGATGCTGAAAGCCTCGGGATACGTTGCGTCGGCCTGAAGCTGGCGCTGTGGCACCTGTGCATCGAGCATTGAAGCCGCCAGCGTCAACACAGCAACCGTTCCGAGAGTCCCCCACAAATTCAGCTTCACCTAGCCTCCTCTTCGCTGCTTCCCTTATGAAAATACCTCTCAAATGCGGGCGACTCACATCTGGAGAATGCCAACTGATGGGAGTTCGAAGCAAGACCTGACACTTGCTTCGGCATCGTCAGCCCGAGGACCACGCACGAAGAAATCCTGCGCGCGCTCCGCAAACACCTCGTTCGCCTCCCAATACTTCAATATTGTATAGTCATGATTGTAGAGTGAAACTTGTATAGCTATGGCTCGTATGGTTCGACAAGGAGGCGAAATGGGCAAACACATGCTGGGTGAGTTCGAGCAATTGGTTCTTCTGGCCGCAATGCGCCTCGGCGCGGAGGCGTACGGGGTATCGATCGCCAGGGCACTGACAGAGCAGACCGGCAAGGATATCTCGCAGGCAGCAACATACCTCACGCTCAAACGGCTGGAGGAGAAGCGGTGGCTCGACGCGAAGGATGGTGTGCCGTCGACGGAACGTGCCGGGCGAGCAAAACGAACATACAAGATCACCGAAGCCGGCCTGGAAAAGGTCCGCGACAGTCGCGCGACTCTGCTGGGCATGTGGGAAGAAGTCGCCGAGCAACTCTGATGGCAAAGACGCAGGGAGGGCCGCGATGGGCGGAAGCACTCATCAGGTGGATGGCGGACGACAATGACGTCGCCGAAATCCTGGGTGACTTCCATGAAACGTATCTCCAGCGCCGGTCCGACAATGGAAACCTCAATGCAGCAATCTGGTACTGGCGACAGACCTTCAGGTTGGCGGTGGCTCTGGTTCCCCACCGCTTCCGCTCTGCTCCGCCCAAACGAGCGGGGCAGACCGTACCTCCACCCCTTTCACCAAGTTTCCGTACAATCGGAGAGAATCGAATCATGAGTTTTGTTCAAGACATTAGATCGGCGCTTCGGGAAGTCCGCAGGGATCTCCGGTTCTACGCCTTTGCAGCCCTGATAATCGGTTTGGGGGTCGGAGCCAATACGGCCGTTTTCAGCGTCATGAGCCCGCTCATGCTGCGGCAGCTCCCATTCGAGGATCCGGAGGAGCTAGTCTGGGTAGCCCACCGGGACGCGGGGGATATGTCGTCGGTGACGTCACGGACCTCGAACCTGCGGGATTTTCGGGAGATGAACCAGTCCTTCGAGGCCCTCACCGGCTATTTCGCATTTTTTGAAT